>JASLFY010000160.1 GCA_030150425.1 Yimella sp.
CGGCGACCGCGCGGTTGAGACGGACCACGGGTGAACCGGTCAGGTCCTCGAGTTGCCGGTAGAGGTCGCCGATCACGACCCAGTCGGTGTCGGCCGCGGTCGCCGCGCGGGCGTGTTCGGCGGCGATGAGCGCCTGCAGCACGTACGACGCGGCGACCGGGCTGTCGTACGACGGCAGCCGTGTCACGTCCGCCAGCACCGACAGTCCCTCGTCGATCTCGGCGCGGTTCCATTGCGAGCGGTCCTGGTCGGGCAGCAGCACGGGCGAGCCGTCGGCGACCCGCGCGGCGCGACGGGAGTGCTGCAGCAGCATCAGGGCCAGCAGGGCGCGCAGCGACGGATTGCGTTGCGTGGCAACGCTACTGGCCAACACCAGCCGTACGAGGCGAATGGCCTCGCCGGCCAACTCGGTCCGTACGACGTCCGGGCCGCTGCCGGGCGCGTATCCGGCGGTGAACGCGAGGTAGGCGACCTGGGCGACGGTGTCGAGACGGTCCGGCAGCACCTCGTCGCTCGGGAGCGCCAGCGGGATCCCGGCGGTGACGACCTTCTTGCGCGCCCTCGTCAGCCGCGCGGCCATGGTCGGCTCACTGACGAGGAACAGCTTGGCGATGTCGGCGGTCGGGACGCCGAGCACCAGGCGCAGGGTCAGCGCCGCGCCGGCCTCGGGGGCGAGGGCGGGGTGGGCGGCGAGTAGCACGAGCTTGAGCAGCTCGTCCTGGGTTCCGTTGTCCTGCATGCGATTCCGCTCGTCCATGGCGACCAGCGGCTGTTTGCGCGCGGCCATCGCCTCGGCCCGTACGCGGTCGGTGATCCGGCGCTTGGCCGTGGTCAGCAACCACGCCGCGGGGTTGTCCGGGTCGCCCTGTTCGGGCCAGACCCGGGCCGCCTGCTCGAAGGCGTCGGCGAGGGAGTCCTCGGCGAGGTCGAGCCGGCGGCTGTACGCGACGAGCAGGGCCAGCAGTCGGCCCCACTCGTCGCGGTGGATCTGCGCCAGGTCCATCTAGGCCGACACGTCGATGTCGACGCAGGGACGGATCTCGAGCGTGTAGCAGTCCGGCAGCATTTCGCACCAGGCCACGGCCTGGTCGAGATCGCTCGCCTCCAACAGGTAGAAACCGCCGATCATCTCCGCGGTCTCCGCGAACGGTCCGTCGGTGAGCATCGGTCGCCCCTGCTCACGACGCAGCGTGGTCGCGGACGATGCACCGCTGAGGGCTTCCCCGCCCAACAGGTGCTCGCCGACCTCCCGGTGGAACCGCACGTGGTCCTGGTGCCACGACTGCTGCTGCTCCGGGGGCGCAGCGTTCCAGGCCTCGGGGCTGTAGGCGATCAGTACGAAGTACTTCATCACTCCTCCTCGTCCAGCCACTGCGGCCCGGGACCACCCAGCTCGCGGAACTCGATCAGGTCACCGGTCGAGGAGAGCTGGGCGCAGATCTTCAGCAGCGCCTCCCGGTCGTCGGACTCGATCAGGTAGAAGCCGACGATCTGCTCGGTCGACTCGGTGAACGGGCCGTCGGTGATGACGGTGCCGCCCTTGCCGTCGGGCCGCATCGAGACGGCCTGGGCCGACGGCGTCAGCGGGCTGGCGGTGATGAGCCGGTGGCCGCCCTCGACCAGTTCGCGGTTGAACCGTTCGTGGGCGCGCATGCCCTTCTCGTGTTCCTCGGCGGGCAGCTTCGCCCACTCGGCCTCTGGCGCGGGCAGCAGGACGAGGTAGCGCTTGCTCATGCCGACACCTCTGCGGCGCGGTCCTGCTCGGTGACGACGCGGCGTACTTCGACGCCGTCGCCGAGGGCGGTGAGGATGGTGCAGCAGTCCATCAGGTCGTCCAGGTCGTCGGTCTCGACCTGGTAGAAGCCGCCGACCTGCTCGGTTGCTTCCGCGTACGGACCCTCGGTCACGGTCGTCGCGCCCGGCGCGATCCGCTTGGCCTCGCTCGACCGGTGCAGCTCCGCACCGCCGGTGATCCGGTGGCCACGTTCGCCCAGTTCCCGACTGAATCGGGAGTACTCCTCGTAGCCGTGCCTGCGCTCTTCCTCGGTCATCGTGGTCCACCAGCGGTCGGCGTCGCCGACGATGAGGATCGTGTATTCAGTGCGCTCGGCCATCGCCGCGCTCCTTCGTCTCGGTTGATCTGACACCACCATGACGAACAACCCGCGCCGCAATCGACAGGTCGGCGGAAAAACTTCTCTGCCAGAATCGGCGGCATGGCTCTGGCTCGCACCGACCTGCCCCTGACCGACCACCTCGAAGGCCTGCGCGCCGCCGTCGTCCCGTTCGCCGACGCGATCGACCGACTCGGCAAGGACGTCGCGGTGCCGACCTGCAGCGAGTGGAAGACCATCGATCTGGTGGCCCACCAGGGGATGGTGCACCGCTGGGCGACGGCGACGATCAAGGGTCAGCAGATCGACGAGGACGCCGCCCGGCAGCAGGGCCGACGCTCCCCCGACCCGGGCGAGTGGTTGCGCGACGGGGTCATCGACCTGGTGTCGGCGATCATCGGTGCACCGGACGACCTCGACGCGTTCCGTTTCCTGGCGGACGCCCCCGACGCGAAGCGGTTCTGGGCGAGGCGGCAGTGCCACGAGACGACGATCCACGCCGCAGACGCGATCGCGGCGGCCCTCGGCCGCCCCGTCGAGGCGGCCGACGTGCCGTGGCTGACGCCGGCCGTTGCGCGCGACGGTGTCGACGAACTGCTCACCGGTTTCCTGCCGCGCGAGCGGTCGAAGCTGCGCACCGACGACCCCGTACGCCTGCTCGTCGCACCGTCCGACGTGGACGGCGCGTGGCTGGTCGAGATCGGCGCGGACGCACCGCGCACCACCCGGCTCGCCGATGCGGCCGAGGCGGGTGACGCCGATGTCGTCGTCGACGGGCCGGTGATCGCGACCTACCTGACCTTGTGGAACCGGTCGGCGCAGGCGCGTCCGGAGAAGTGGGACTTCTGGTCGCTCAGCGCAATCAGCTGGAGCTGACTCAGCGGCGGTCGGCGGCGACGTACGCCGCACCCGCGGCAACTGCGGTCACGGCGGCGACCGACGGCCACGCACCGATCTTCTTGGCCAGGGGGTGGGAGCCACCGAAGCCACCGAGGTAGAGGGCGCTCAGCGCGGCGGTGCCGACCGGGCCGGTCTTGGCCAACCAGGTGCGGCCGGCGAGGGCGCCGCAGCCGGCGAGCAGCACGCCGCCGAGCGGGCGGATGCCGCTCTCCCGAGCGACGAGGAAACCGCCGACCAGACCCAGCGCCACGACCGGCGCGGTGTTGACGTCGGAGGCGGGTAGCAGGCTCATTCCGTTGCGATTGCTCATGGTCGAACGGTACGTCGTGATGCTGTACGACAACTCAGGGCTCCCGGTCGGTGCGCTGGGGTCAGTGGATCTGGTCGTCGTGCGCCAGCCGAAGCAGCCGAATCCCCCTGGGGCGCAACCGGATCCGGCCACAACATGGCCTGCCCGATCGCCTGCTTCTTCCCCATGAACTGACTCTACGACCGACCACCGACAACCTCCCCGACACGAAAGCGCGGTGGGGACAACCGGGCTCGGCGCGCACCCTTGGGAGAACGGGAACCCCGGAAAGTGGTCGCTATAGCGACCGAATCGGACTACTACCGACGTGGACCCGGAAGGACAGACCGATGAGCCCTACGGCCGCTGATCCCACACGTGCCGCCGTACCCACGCGTGCATGGCGACCGCGGCGGCGGCGCCGGCGTTGATCGAGCGGGTGGAGCCGTACTGCTCGATGTGCAGGATGACCTCGCACGCCTCGCGCATCGCGGGGCTGAGGCCCGGACCCTCCTGACCGAACACGAGGATGCAGTCGCGCGGCAGGTCGTACGGCTCGATGGCGACCGAGCCGGGCACGTTGTCGATCCCGATCAACGCCAACCCGTTCGCGGCGGCGTGGTCGGCGAGGTCGGCGACCGACGGGTGGTGGAACTCGTGCTGGTACCGGTCGGTGACCATCGCCCCGCGCCGGTTCCAGCGGCGCTTGCCGACGATGTGGAAAGCCTTGGCGTTGAACGCGTTCGCGGTGCGGATCACGGAGCCGATGTTGAAGTCGTGCTCCCAGTTCTCGACCGCGACGTGGAAGGCATGGCGGGTCCGGTCGAGGTCGGCGACGATCGCCTCGAGGCTCCAGTAGCGGTAGCGGTCCTCGACGTTGCGGCGGTCCCCGTCGCGCAACAGCTCCGGGTCGTAATGGGGGTCGGTGGGCCACGGCCCGTCCCACGGTCCGACGCCCACCTCGTCCTGCTCAGTCACCCCCGCAGCCTGCCACTCCCGGACAGCCGCTGCTCAACGTCCCCTCAGCAACCCTCCCGTACCCTCGGACCCGTGATGCACGCCCTCGCCCCCGTCGCCCTCGGCCCGAGCTTCATGGACCCCAACTGGTTGTTGCACCAGTACGGCGGGGCCTTCTTCTGGATCTCGCTGGCCATCGTCTTCATCGAGTGCGGGCTGTTCTTCCCGATCCTGCCCGGCGACTCGCTGCTGTTCTCGATCGGTCTGTTCTCCGTGACCAACAGCGGCTTCGACGTCCCGCTGTACCTCAGCGTCCCGGCGCTGATGATCGCCGCGTTCGCCGGCAACGTCGTCGGCTACGAGATCGGCCGCGCGATCGGCACCCCGCTCTACCAGCGCGACGGCCGCATCGTGAAGAAGAAGTACTTCGACCAGACGAACGCCTTCTTCGACAAGCACGGCAACAAGGCGCTGGTGATCGGCCGGTTCGTGCCGATCGTGCGTACGTTCATCACGATCGTCGCAGGCGTCTCGAAGATGGACCGCAAGCGCTTCTTCACCTGGTCCGCGGTCGGCGCGGTCCTCTGGGTTGCGATCGTCGTCGCCGCCGGCGCCCTGCTCGGCAAGGCATTCCCGGGCCTGGGCAAGAACATCGACATCGCGATCATGATCGTCGTGATCCTGTCGCTGCTGCCGATGGTCTACGAGTACCTCAAGCACCGCAGGCAGGCGAACGCGATGGCCGGCGAGGTGGTCGACGCCGCAGACGACCTGGACCGCTGAGCCCGCACCTGCCACGCGCGAAGGCCCCGCCACCTCCGAGGTGGCGGGGCCTTTCGTTGTGGTCTCACCGAGCACGCCGGGCGGCCATCCGCTTGGTCAGC
>JASLFY010000183.1 GCA_030150425.1 Yimella sp.
CCGACACCTTCACCCAGTCGGGTTCGTCGGTGCCGGGTTCGCCGCAGGAGGCCGCCGCCGAGCGTCTCGGTGCGACCACCACCGAGGTCTTCCCGCTGACCCTCTTCGCGGTCGCCGGCATGATGATGTTCCCGGCCAGCACCAACCTGCTGTCGCTGTTCGTCTCGCTCGAGGTGCTCTCGCTGCCGCTGTACATCCTCACCGGTCTGGCCCGGCGTCGCCGGCTGCTGTCGCAGGAAGCCGCGCTGAAGTACTTCCTGCTCGGCGCGTTCAGCTCCGCCTTCTTCCTGTTCGGTTCGGCGATGATCTACGGCTTCGCCGGCACCCTCGACCTGACCTCGATCGCGAACGCGATCGGTGCGCAGGGCGGGCGTGACTCGATCCTGATCATGGGAATCGTGCTGATCGCCGTCGGTCTGCTGTTCAAGGTCGGCGCCGTTCCCTTCCACTCCTGGACGCCGGACGTCTACCAGGGCGCCCCGACCCCTGTCTCGGGCTTCATGGCCGCCTGCACCAAGGTCGCCGCGTTCGGTGCGCTGCTGCGCGTCTTCTACGTCGGTTTCGACTCGATGCGGTGGACCTGGCAGCCGGTGATCGAGATCGTCGCGCTGCTGACGATGGTCGTCGGTGCGGTGCTGACCGTCACCCAGACCGACATGAAGCGTCTGCTGGCCTACAGCTCGGTCTCGCACGCGGGCTTCCTGCTGCTGGCGCTCACCGCGCTGGACAAGTCGTCGGTGGCGGGTCTGGAGTTCTACGTGGCGGCCTACGGTGCGTCCACCATCACCGCGTTCGCGATCGTGGCGCTGGTGCGCAAGTCGGGCGTCGAGGCGACGCACCTGTCGGAGTGGGCGGGCCTGGGCAAGCGCAGCCCGCTGATCGCCGGCGTGTTCGCCTTCCTGATGCTCTCCTTCGCCGGTATCCCGCTGACCGCAGGCTTCACCAGCAAGTTCGCCCTGTTCGCCCCGGCCGTGAAGTTCGGTCCGGTGTGGCTGGTCGTCATCGCCGTGATCGTCTCGGCGGTTACCGCGTTCGTGTACGCCCGCGTGATCGTGGTGATGTTCTTCTCCGAGCCTGCCGACGGTGTGCAGGTCGCGGTGCCGTCCGTGCTGACCGCGATCGCGGTCGCCGCGGGTGCCGCCCTCACCCTGGCTCTCGGTGTGATGCCGGCGCCGCTGCTGGACATCGCGGGTAACGCCTCGCAGTTCCTGCGCTGATGAGCACCACCACCTCTGCCGCCACCATCGGTGTGCCAGGAGCCAGCGACGAGCTGGCTGCCCGGCTCGCCGATGGTCTGGCGGCTGTGGACGCCCGGCTGCGCGAGGTCGTGCGACACGACGACCCGTTCATCGCCGGAGCCTCCACCCACCTGGTGGACGCCGGCGGCAAGCGCTTCCGGCCGATGCTCACCCTGCTCGCCTCCGAGTTGGGGCAGGGGCGCAACAACCGGGTGGTCGACGCGGCCGTCGGTGTCGTACTGTCCCTCCTGGCCTCGGTCTTCCAGGACGTCGTGATGGACGAGGCCGACCTGCGCCGCGGCGTGGTCAGCGCGAACGTCAAGTACGACAACTCGACCGCGATCCTGGTCGGCGACCTGCTCTTCGGGAAGGCCTCAGCGCTGGTCGCCGGGCTCGGCCCGGAGGCGGTACTGATCCAAGCGGAGACCTTCGTGCGGCTGTGCACCGGGCAGATCGAGGACGACCGTCAGGCCCCGGCCGACGTCGACCCGATGGAGCACTACCTGGGCGTGCTGGCCGACAAGACCGGTTCGCTGATCGCGACCGCGGCCCGCTACGGCGCGATGTTCGGCGGTGCCTCGCCGGAGGTCGTGGAGACGATGACCAAGTACGGCGAACTGGTCGGCATGGTCTTCCAGCTGGCCGACGACGTGCTCGACGTGGCCTCCGACAGTTCGGGCAAGGCCGCCGGCACCGACCTGCGCGAAGGCGTCCGCACCCTGCCGGTGCTGTACGCGCTGGCCTCGACCGACCCGGCCGACGACCGGCTCAAGGAGCTCATCTCCCGGCCGCTGGCCGACCCGGAGGAGCACGCCGAGGCGCTCGGTCTGCTGCGCGCACACCCCGCGCTGGAGCAGGCCCGCCAGCACACGGTGGCCGTTGCCGCGCAGGCGCGGGGACTGCTCGACGGGCTCGGTGACAGCGACGCGCTCGACCTGCTGCGCGCCCTGCCGGACGGGGTCGCGCTCCGCTCGTCCTGAGCCCCCCGCACAACTTGAGCACCCGGTCACGGCGAAAGCCGTGACCCGAGGTGTTTGCGGGCGTAATGTCTTGAACAAGCGTTCAAGATGAAGGGTGGTGGCCATGGCGCGCACCTCCGCGGCAGTGCGCCGCACCGAACTCGTCTCGGCGGCGATCCGGGTCGCACTCGGCGAAGGACTGGAAGCGGCGACGATCCGTCGCATCGCCGCCGAGGCCAACGTCTCGCTCGGCACCGTCCACTACTGCTTCGGCTCCAAGCGGGCGCTGCTCGAGGCCGTCGTCGAGTCGGTCTCCCAGCCGCGGCTCCAGGTCGACCTGAGCGGCGTCGACCCGAACGACCTGAGCGGCATCATCCGCACCGCCTTCCACGCCTACTGGGATGAGGCGGGCGCCAATCGTGACCGGCAGCGGCTGGTCTACGAGTTGGTCAACCACCTTGTCCGGCAGGAAGATCCGGGACCCGAGCTGGCACAGGAGATGTTCCGGCGGGCCTTCGGCACGGTGACCACGTTCATCGAGGAACACCTGAGCGCCCGG
>JASLFY010000208.1 GCA_030150425.1 Yimella sp.
TGCCTCGGTGCAGCGCGACGATGCCGCCGGACAGGTTGCGCCACTCGATGTCGGTCCAGCCCGCCTGCTGCAGGCGGGCGGCCATGCCCTCCTGGTCCGGCCACGCCTGGATCGACTCGGCCAGATAGACGTAGGACTCCGCGTTGGAGCCGATCGGCGCGGCGATCTTGGGCAGCGCGCCCATGAGGTACTCGGAGTAGACCTTGCGGAACACCCGGTTGGTCGGGGTGGAGAACTCGCAGATCAGCACCCGCCCACCCGGCTTGGTGACCCGGCGGAACTCGGTGAGCGCGGCGACGCTGTCGACCACGTTGCGCAGCCCGAACGACATGGTGACCGCGTCGAAGGAGTTGTCGGCGAACGGCAGGCGCATCGCGTCGGCCGCGGTGAAGCCCAGATCGGGGCGCCGCTTCTTGCCCACGCGCAGCATCCCGATCGAGAAGTCGCCGGGCACGACGCGGGCGCCGGCCGCCTCGAACGGCTCGCTGGAGGTGCCCGTGCCGGCCGCGATGTCGAGGATGACCTCGCCCGGCTGCGGCGCGACGGCCTGCAGCACCGCCTTGCGCCAGCGGCGGTCCTGGCCCATCGACATCACGTCGTTGGTGAGGTCGTAGCGGGCGGCGACGTCGTCGAACATCCGAGCGACGTCGGAGGGGCGCTTGTCCAGGCTGGCGCGGTTCATGGGCCCATCCTCGCGCACCGTCCACGGGCCCCGCATCGGTGGGCGGCGTACGCTGCGTCCTCGTGACCTTTCCGCTCGTCGACGCCGTACCCACCCTTGTTGCACGGACGACCCAGATCGACGACGCGCGAGACCTGGCGGACCTCGTCGCCCTGATCCCGGCCGAGGTTCCGTCCACCGACATCGTCTGCTGGTTGCGTGGCGGGGAGGGCCTGGTCGGCTGGGGGCGTGCCGCCGCCGTCGACACGACCGGCGACACCCGCTTCACCGCCGCCGCGCAGTGGTGGGAGCAGGTCCGTGCCAGCGCCGTCGTCCGCAGCGACCTCGACCTGCCGGGCACCGGCCCGGTCGCGTTCGGCACCTTCGCCTTCTCCCGTACGTCGGGCCAGTCCAGCGCCCTGGTCGTGCCCGAGGTCGTCGTCGGCCGCCGCGACGGGCGTACGTGGATCACGCACATCGCGACCGCCGACCGGCTGCCCGGCATCGACGCGCTGTACGCGGCGCCGGCGCCCGACGCGCCGCAGGACCTGACGTACCGCGACGGTGCGCTCGACCGGGACCGCTGGAAGCAGGCGGTGGCCGAGTCCGTGCGCCGCATCCAGCACGGCGACCTCGACAAGGTCGTGATGGCGCGCGACGTCATCGCCACCGGTTCCGCGCCGATCGACCTGCGCTGGCTGCTGCGCCGACTGACCACCGACTACGCCAACACCTGGACCTTCGCCGTCGACGGGATGGTCGGAGCGACGCCGGAGATGCTGCTGCGCCGGGAGAAGGGCCTGGTGACCTCGCGGGTGCTGGCCGGCACCATCCGCCGGACCGGCGACGACAGCCGCGACCTGAGCCTCGCCGCCGGACTGGCCCGTTCCTCCAAGGATCTGGAGGAACACGAGTACGCCGTACGGTCCGTGGCCGAGTCGCTGCGACCGCACTGCTCGTCGATGAACGTGCCCGAGTCGCCGTTCGTGCTGCACCTGCCGAACGTCATGCACCTCGCGACCGACGTCACCGGTGTCCTGCGCGACGGGAGCTCGAGCCTGGCGCTCGCCGCCGCGCTGCACCCGTCGGCCGCGGTCTGCGGCACCCCGACCGGGATGGCCGCCGAGGTCATCCTCGAACTGGAGGAGATGGACCGCGGTCGGTACGCCGGCCCGGTCGGCTGGCTGGACGGTGACGGCGACGGCGAGTGGGGCATCGCGCTGCGCAGCGGGATGCTCGATCCGGCCGACGACCGAGTCATGCGGCTGTTCGCCGGCTGCGGCATCGTGGCCGGCAGTGAACCCGACTCCGAACTCGCGGAATCCGACGCGAAACTGCTACCGATGCGTAGCGCGCTGGGCCACTGACCGACCGTCCGGAACGACCCCGTCGAGTAAGGCGCGCCTTAGTAGGTGGCGCGGTTCACATCGCCGTAGAGTGCTCGAGTTAGTGACCCTCTTCACAAAGGCAGGATCCCGCTCGTGAGCCAGCCAGCTCCCAGCACCCCGGCGGACGAGACCGCCGACGTCATCGTCGTCGGAGCAGGCCCCGGGGGATCGGCCACCGCGGCGTACCTCGCGATGGCCGGCCTCGACGTTCTGTTGCTGGAGAAGACCCACTTCCCGCGCGAGAAGGTCTGCGGTGACGGTCTGACCCCGCGCGCGGTGCGCGAACTGGTCACCCTCGGCATCCCGACGCCCGAGGACGACGGCTGGATCAAGAACAAGGGTCTGCGCATCGTCGGTGGCGGCATGCGCCTGCAGCTCGACTGGCCCGAGGTCGCCAGCTTCCCGCCGTACGGCCTGGTCCGCACCCGCCAGGACTTCGACGACATCCTCGCCAAGCACGCCGTGAAGAACGGCGCGCGGCTGATGCAGGGCGTCAACGTCACCGCCCCGATCACCGACTCCGCCGGTCGGATCGTCGGCGTCGAGGCCAAGGAGATGGCCCCCACGGCCACCGGCGTCGACCGCCCGACCGGCCGCACGCTGACCTTCCGTGCGCCGCTGGTCATCGCCGCCGACGGCAACTCCTCGCGACTGTCCCTCGGGATGGGCCGCGAGAAGCGCGAGGACCGCCCGATGGGCGTCGCCGTCCGCGCCTACTACGAGAGCCCGCGCCACGACGACGACTACCTCGAGTCGTGGCTCGAGCTGTGGAGCACCGACGCGCAGGGCAACAAGATCCTGCTGCCCGGCTACGGCTGGATCTTCGGTGTCGGCGACGGCACCAGCAACGTCGGCCTCGGCATCCTGAACACCTCCACCGCCTTCGGCAAGACCGACTACCGCGACGTGATGAAGCGCTGGGTCGAGACGATGCCGGCCGAGTGGACGTACAACGACGAGACCATCCAGGGCCCGATCCGCGGCGCCGCGCTGCCGATGGGCTTCAACCGCCAGCCCCACTACGCCGACGGCCTGCTGCTGGTCGGCGACGCCGGCGGCATGGTGAACCCGTTCAACGGTGAGGGCATCGCCTACGCGATGGAGTCCGGCCGCCTCGCCGCCGAGGTCGTCGCGCAGGCGTTCGCCCGCACCGACGACGCCGGCCGCGAGCGCGTGCTGCAGACCTACCCGACCGTGATGAAGGACGCGCTGGGCGGCTACTTCACCCTCGGTCGCTGGTTCGCCAAGACCATCGGCAACCCCGAGGTCATGCGCCTGGCGGTCAAGTACGGCCTCCCGCGCCAGACGATGATGCGCTTCCTGCTCAAGGTGATGGCCAACCTGGGGGAGACCCACGGTGGCGGCGCCGACGACCGACTGATGGCCGCCCTGGCCCGGATCACTCCGGCAGCATGACGGTGACCGACATGAATACGATGCAGGCGGCGGTCCGCGCGCACGCGCGGTCCACCCGGAAGGAGTCGCGGCGATGACCGGTCTGACCAACTACTCGTACGCCCCGCTGCTGTTCTTCGCCGCGATCGGCCTCGGCTTCGCGGCCTTCTCGGTGGTGGCCGGCGCACTGTCCGGGCCGAAGCGGTACAACCGCGCGAAGGCCGACGCGTACGAATGCGGCATCCAGCCGAGTCCGCACGCCGACGGCGGCGGTCGGGTGCCGATCAAGTACTACCTGACCGCGATGCTGTTCATCATCTTCGACATCGAATCGGTGTTCCTCTACCCGTTCGCCGTGTCGTTCGACCGGATGGGCCTGTTCGCCCTGGTCGAGATGGTGCTGTTCATGCTCACCGTCTTCGTCGCGTACGCCTATGTGTGGCGCCGCGGCGGACTCGAGTGGGACTGACGGGTTTAGGAGATCCGAGATGGGTATCGAAGAGAAGCTGCCAGCCGGATTCCTGCTCTCCACCGTGGAGGGTCTGGCCGGTTACATGCGCAAGAGTTCGGTGTG
Source organism: Yimella sp. (assembly GCA_030150425.1). GTDB lineage: Bacteria > Actinomycetota > Actinomycetes > Actinomycetales > Dermatophilaceae > Yimella. The sequence continues at coordinate 4,019 of JASLFY010000208.1, forward strand.
GCCGGCAACCTTCGGGTTGGCCTGCTGTGCCATCGAGATGATGGCCGTCGGCACCCCCGACTACGACATCGCCCGCTTCGGCATGGAGCGTTTCTCGGCGACTCCGCGCCAGGCCGACCTGATGATCGTCGCCGGCCGGGTGAGCCAGAAGATGGCGCCGGTCGTGCGCCAGGTCTACGACCAGATGCCCGAGCCCAAGTGGGTCATCTCGATGGGTGTCTGCGCCAGCTCCGGCGGCATGTTCAACAACTACGCGATCGTCCAGGGCGTCGACCACATCATCCCGGTCGACATCTACCTGCCCGGTTGCCCGCCGCGGCCGGAGATGCTGCTGCACGCCATCCTCGAGCTGCACAAGCAGATCCAGGCGACGCCGCTGGGCGTGAACCGGGTCGAGGCGGCGCGCGCCGCCGAGCGCGCGGCGATGGAAGCGACGCCCACCCATCAGATGAAGGGTCTGCTCGCATGAGCGACGAGAAGAAGCCTGACGAGCTGCCGAAGAACCCGGTCGACGGCCCGGTCAAGGAGCCCGCGACCGAGCCGAAGTCCGACGTCGAGATCGCCCAGGAGGACGGCACCGTCGTCGACCACCCGGCCGCGTCCGAGCCGGTGCTGGTCGCGCAGAAGCGCGGCATGTTCGGTTCGTCCCTCGGTAACGACACCTCCGGCTACGGCAACCTCGAGCGCCCGGTGTTCTTCCCCGGCGCCGCGCAGCGGCCGTACGGCGGTTACTTCGACGAGATCGCCGACACCCTCGCCGGCGCCCTGCAGGCCGGCAACGGACCGGCCTTCGACACCGCGGTGACCCGCGTCGTCGTCGACCGCGGCGAGCTGACCTTCTTCGTCGACCGCGCCCACCTGCCGGTCGTCGCCCAGGCGCTGCGCGACGACCCGGGCCTGCGGTTCGAGATGTGCGTGAGCGTGTCGGGTGTCCACTACCCGCAGGAGACCGGCAGCGAGTTGCACGCCGTCTACCACCTCATCTCGATCACCAACGGCAGCCGCCGCCTGCGCCTGGAGGTCACCGTCCCCGACGGCGACGTCCACATCCCGACCGTGACCGGTGTCTGGCCCGGCGCCGACTGGCACGAGCGCGAGACCTGGGACATGTTCGGCATCCAGTTCGACGGCCACCCGGCGCTGACCCGGATCCTGATGCCGGACGACTGGCCGGGCCACCCGCAGCGCAAGGACTACCCGCTCGGCGGCATCCCCGTCGAGTACAAGGGCGCCACCGTGCCGCCCGCCGACGAGCGCAGGAGCTACAACTGATGTCGACCTCCGCCGCGACCACCAACGCACACGACCCGTTCGGCAGCTCGACCCACGACACCGCCGACGACACCCCGGTCATCAACGCGGCCGGCGGTGACTGGGACGCCGTCGTCGACGAGGCCGCCGCCCTCCACGAGGAGCGGATCGTCGTCAACATGGGTCCGCAGCACCCCTCGACCCACGGCGTGCTCCGCCTGATCCTCGAGCTGGACGGCGAGACCGTCACCGAGGCGCGGGCCGGTATCGGCTACCTGCACACCGGTATCGAGAAGAACATGGAGTTCCGCACCTGGACCCAGGGCGTGACCTTCTGCACCCGCATGGACTACGTCATGCCGATCTTCAACGAGACGGCGTACTGCCTCGCCGTGGAGAAGGCGCTCGGCATCACCGACCAGGTCCCGGAGCGGGCCAACGCCATCCGCGTGATGATGATGGAGCTGCAGCGCACCGCCTCCCACCTCGTCTGCCTGGCGACCGGTGGCATGGAGATGGGCGCGACCACCGTCATGACCATCGGGTTCCGCGAGCGTGAGCGCATCCTGCGGATCTTCGAGATGATCACCGGTCTGCGGATGAACCACGCGTACGTCCGCCCCGGCGGCGTCGCCCAGGACATCCCGGTCGGCACCATCGACGCGATCCGGCAGATGCTGCCCGACCTGCGCCGCGGCCTGCACGAGCTCGAGCTGCTGCTCAACGAGAACCCGATCCTGAAGGGTCGTACGGACGGGGTCGGCTACCTCGACCTCACCGGCTGCGTGGCTCTCGGCCTGACCGGTCCGGTGCTGCGCGCCGCCGGCCTGCCGCACGACCTGCGCAAGTCCGAGCCGTACTGCGACTACGAGACGTACGACTTCGAGGTCGTCACCCGCGACGAGTGCGACGCGTACGCCCGCCTGCGCATCCGCATCGACGAGATGTACCAGTCGCTGCGGATCGTCGAGCAGGCCGTGGACCGCCTCGAGGCGAACCCGGGCCCGGTCATGGTGGCCGACAAGAAGATCGCCTGGCCGGCCCAGTTGGCGGTCGGCTCGGACGGTCAGGGCAACAGCCTCGACCACATCCGCGAGATCATGGGCGAGTCGATGGAGTCGCTCATCCACCACTTCAAGCTGGTCACCGAGGGCTTCCGGGTCCCGGCCGGTCAGGCGTACGCCGCGGTGGAGAGCCCGAAGGGCGAACTCGGCTGCCACGTCGTCTCCGACGGCGGCACCCGCCCGTACCGCGCCCACTTCCGTGACCCGTCGTTCAACAACCTGCAGGCCGTGGCCGCGATGAGCGAGGGCGGTTCCGTGGCCGACGTCATCGTCGCCGTGGCGAGTATCGACCCAGTGATGGGAGGAGTCGACCGATGAGCGCGGACAGCCCGCTGCACCCGCAGACCCCGCTGCACGCCAGCGACGAGCCCTACTCCGAGGAGCAGTTGGCCGCCTTGCACGCCGACGCCGACGCGATCGTCGCGCGGTACCCGCAGGCCCGCTCGGCGCTGCTGCCGATGCTGCACCTCATCCAGAGCGTCGACGGCTACATCACCGGCCGCGGCGTGACGTTCTGCGCGCAGAAGCTGAACCTCACCGACGCCGAGGTGTCCGGTGTGGCGACCTTCTACACGCAGTACAAGCGCCACCCCAACGGTGACTACACCGTCGGCGTCTGCACCAACACGCTCTGCGCGATCATGGGCGGCGACCAGATCTTCGACGAGTTGAGCGACCACCTCGGCATCGGCCACGACGAGACCACGCCCGACGGCAAGATCACCCTCGAGCGCGTCGAGTGCAACGCCGCCTGCGACTTCGCCCCGGTCGTCATGGCGAACTGGGAGTTCTTCGACAACATGACCCCGGAGTCGACCAAGTCGATGGTCGACGACCTGCGCGCCGGCAAGGACGTCAAGCCGTCCCGCGGGCCGAACAAGGTCTGCACCTTCAAGCAGGTCAGCCGCACCCTGGCCGGCTTCTCCGACGGTCTCGCCGACGAGGGCGTCGGCGCGGGCCCCGCCTCGCTGGAGGGCCTCAAGGTCGCCCGGCAGAACAACTGGACCGCCCCCGGCGGGAAGGACGGCGAGTGATGACGACCGCGCTGACTCCGATCCTCACCAAGTTCTGGGACGCACCGCAGTCCTGGACGCTGGCGACGTACGAGCAGAACGAGGGCTACCAGGCCCTGAACAAGGCGCTCGGCATGAGCCAGGACGACCTGGTCGCGCTGACCAAGGACTCCGGCCTGCGCGGCCGTGGTGGCGCCGGCTTCCCGACCGGCATGAAGTGGGGCTTCCTGCCCAAGCCGGACGGCGGCCCCCGCTACCTCGTCGTCAACGCCGACGAGTCCGAGCCGGGCACCTGCAAGGACATCCCGCTGATGATGGCCGCGCCGCACTTCCTCGTCGAGGGCGTCGCGATCACCTCGTACGCCATCGGCTGCAACCACGCGTTCATCTACCTGCGCGGTGAGGTCGTCCACGTCTACCGGCGCCTGATGCGCGCGGTGGAGGAGGCGTACGCCGCCGGTCACCTCGGCAAGAACATCCACGGCACCGGTTTCGACCTGGACGTCACCGTCCACGCCGGCGCCGGCGCCTACATCTGCGGCGAGGAGACCGCGCTGCTCGACTCGCTCGAGGGCCGTCGCGGTCAACCGCGCCTGAAGCCGCCGTTCCCGGCGGTCGCCGGTCTGTACGCCCGCCCGACCGTCGTGAACAACGTCGAGTCGATCTCTTCGGTGCCGCCGATCCTGTTGCACGGCGCCGACTGGTTCAAGGGCATGGGCACCGAGAAGTCCAGCGGTTTCGGCATCTTCTCGCTGTCGGGTCACGTCACCCGCCCGGGCCAGTACGAAGCCCCGCTCGGCATCACGCTGCGCGAGCTGGTCGACATGGCCGGCGG
>JASLFY010000229.1 GCA_030150425.1 Yimella sp.
GCTGACACCGAATGGTATTCGACCGTCTGGCCCTCGTCGTCCTGCAGCAGTTAATTGTACGCACCGTGCATCACGCCGGGCGTCGCCTGGCCGGTGAACCGCGCCGCGTGGCGGCCGGACTCGACGCCCTCTCCCCCGCCCTCGAAGCCGATGAGTCGTACGTCGGCGTCGTCGATGAAGCGGTGGAAGATGCCCATCGCGTTCGAGCCGCCGCCGACGCACGCGCAGACGGCGTCGGGCAGTCGGCCGTACTGGTCGAGGACCTGCTGGCGCGCCTCGACGCCGATGATGCGGTGGAAGTCGCGGACCAGCTCGGGGAACGGGTAGGGACCGGTGACGGTGCCCAGGACGTAGTGGGTGTGGTCGACGTTGGTGACCCAGTCACGGAACGCCTCGTTGACGGCGTCCTTCAGGGTGCGCGAACCGTGGTCGACGGCGACGACCTCGGCGCCGAGCAGGCGCATCCGGGCGACGTTCAGCGCCTGGCGCTCGGTGTCGACGCGGCCCATGTAGACCACGCACTCCAGCCCCATCAGGGCCGCGGCGGTCGCGGTGGCGACGCCGTGCTGGCCGGCGCCGGTCTCGGCGATGACCCGGCGCTTGCCCATCCGCTTGGCCAGCAGCGCCTGGCCGAGCACGTTGTTGATCTTGTGGGAGCCGGTGTGGTTGAGGTCCTCGCGCTTGAGCACGACGCGGGCCCCGCCGCAGTGCTCGGCGAACCGCGGCACCTCGGTGATGATGCTCGGCCGACCGGTGTAGCTCTTGTGCAGCTGCGCCAGTTCACCGATGAAGTCGGGGTCCTGGGCGGCCTTGAGGCGCACCTCGTCGAGTTCCTCGAGCGCGGCGATCAGCGCCTCGGGGACGTAGCGTCCACCGAAGGCGCCGAAGCGGCCGACGCCGGGGCGGCCGGCGCTGTTCGTGCCGGAGAGCGTGTCGCCCGATCCGCTGGTCATTGCAGTCCTCCTCGCACCGTCCGGGTGTCGGCACCCGCGGTGATGAATTCGCGTACGGCGGCGGTCGGGTCGCCCCCGGTCACCAGCGCCTCCCCCACCAGCACCGCGTCGGCACCGGCGGCGACGTAGTCGGCGACGTCCTGCGGTCCGCGGATGCCGGACTCAGCGACCTTGATCCGGTCGTCGGGCAGCTGCGCGGCCAGCCGGCCGAACACGCTGCGGTCGACCTCGAGGGTCTTCAGGTTGCGCGCGTTGACCCCGACGAGCCGGGCACCGAGGTCGACGGCCCGCTCGGCCTCGGCCTCGTCGTGGACCTCGACCAGCGCGGCCATCCCGAGGTCGTGGGCCTGTTGGAACAGGTCACGCAGCCGCGACTGCTCGAGCGCGGCGACGATCAACAGGATGATGTCGGCCCGGTGGGCGCGCGCCTCGAACAGTTGGTACTCCGACACCATGAAGTCCTTGCGCAGGACCGGGATGGAGACCGTGGACCGTACGGCGTCGAGGTCGGTGAGGCTGCCGCCGAAGCGACGCGGTTCGGTCAGCACCGAGATCGCGGTGGCCCCGCCGGTCTCGTACGCCCCGGCCAGGGCGGCCGGATCGGGGATGTCGGCGAGCGCGCCCTTGCTGGGGCTGCGCCGCTTGACCTCCGAGATGATCCGGACCGGTCCGGGCTCGCCCAGCGCGGCGTAGGCGTCGAGCGCCGCCGGCGCGGCGGCCGCGCGTTCGACGATCTCGACCGTGCCGACCGAGCGCATGCGGTCGCCGAGGTCCTCGCGGACGCCGGCGATGATGTCGTCGAGAACTGTGGTCACAGGTGATGCACCGACAGCGCGGTCAGCGCTGTGCGGCGGACTCGTCGGCCAGGGCGACCGGCGCCTGGTGCGGCGGCGAGCCGAAGCCGGCGGCCGTCAGGGCCTTACCGGTGATGATGCCGACGACGACGAGCACGGCGCCGATGATCCAGAGGATCTTCGTGTTGAACATGACGCCGCACCCGATGAGGATCGCAGCCAGCAGCAGGATTCCGACCGCGGTCCACGAGGCGACGCTCTTGCCCTCGTTGTCGTGCTCAACGTGCTGCTGCGTCATGTGGTGTGCTCCTTCGTGCATGGGGGTCATTGTGTCAGTCCTCGCCGGGTTCGGCTGCAGTCGGGTCGGTTCCGGCGGACAGTTGGTCCCAATCCGAGACCACGGCGGTCGTCGGGGCGTCGTAACGGCGGCCCAGACCGGACCAGCGGCGCCCGGCGACCAGCGCCAGAACGCCCATCCCGATCAGTGCCAGCGAGCAGAACGCCGCGGGCCACACCCAGAAGCTCGCACCGGCTCCGGAGACGGCCGCGGCGGCGTGTCCGTCCTCCCCCGCGACCTTGGCGCGCAACACTCCGGCGGGGTCGAGCGCGACGCGCAGCGCGCCGTACGTGGACAGCGCGCCGCCGAGCACCATCGCCAGCGCGGCGACGACGCGACCCACCCGGCGCGAGGCCAGCAGCGCGACGATCGCGGCGGCCGAGACCAGTCCGCCGGCGACCGCGGTGGGTGCGGCGGTGCTGCCCTTCACCGAGGTGTGCAGGGCACCGGTGATGGTGTCGGACACCGTCCCGGTCGCCCAGGTGCGGGTGGTCAGCAACAGCAGCACGATCGTCAGCACCGCCGCCGTCGTGAGCAGCGAACGCTTGGACAGGTTCATCGGGTGACCTCCGTGGGTGGCCGCATGCCCTGCGCGGTGGCGATCGCGCGCAACGCGGCCGCGGCCTTGGTGATCGTCTCCTGGTACTCGCTCTCGGCGACCGAGTCGGCGACGATGCCGGCCCCGGCCTGCACGTGGGCGGTGCCGCGGTGCAGCACCGCGGTGCGGATCGCGATCGCCATGTCGAGGTCGCCGGCGAAGTCGAGGTAGCCGACGACGCCGCCGTAGACGCCGCGGCGCAGCCCCTCGAGGTCGTCGACGATCTGCATCGCGCGCGGCTTCGGTGCACCGCTGAGGGTGCCGGCCGGGAAGGTCGCGGCGAGCGCGTCGTACGCGGTCCGTCCCGGCTTCAGCCGTCCGACGACGGTCGACTCCAGATGCATGATGTGGCTGTACCGGCGTACCTGCATGAACTCGACGGTGTCGACCGTGCCGGCGACGCAGACCCGCTGCAGGTCGTTGCGGGACAGGTCGACCAACATGAGGTGTTCGGCCCGCTCCTTCGGATCGGCGAGCAGGTCCTCGGCCAACTGCACGTCGTGTTCCGGGGTCTTCCCGCGCGGCCGCGACCCGGCGATGGGGTGGGTGATCACCTCTCCGGCGGTCACCTTCACCAGCGCCTCGGGGCTCGACCCGACGACGGTGTACGAGGTGCCGTCGGGCAGCGGGAGCCGCAACAGGTACATGTACGGGCTGGGGTTGCTGGCACGCAGCGCACGGTAGACGTCCAGCGGGTCGGCGCTGGTGGGGGTGCTGAACCGCTGCGAGACGACGATCTGGAAGGCCTCACCCGAACGGATCGCCTCCTTGCAGGCGTCGACCATCGCGTGGAACTCGGCGCGGGTGTGGCTGCTCGACGGCTGCAGCTCGACCGGCTCCGGGACGGACACGGTGGACGGCGCCGGCTCCATCAGCTGCCCGGTCATCCGGTCGAGGCGGGCCACCGCGTCCTGGTGGGCCCACTCGACCCGGGCGTCGGTGTCGTCGTAGTTGATCGCGTTCGCGACGAGCAGCAGCGAGTTGTCGCTGTGGTCGAAGACGGCCAGGTCGGTGGTCAGCAGCATCGACAGCTCGGGCAGTTCGAGCTCGTCGATCCCGTTGTCCGGCAACGACTCCCAGCGTCGTACGGCGTCGTAGGTGATGGCGCCGACCATGCCGCCGGTCAGCGGCGGCAGACCGGGCAGGGGTTCGGTGGCGAGGATGCGTACGGTCTCGCGCAGCGCCTCCAACGGGTCGCCGTCCGTCGGAACACCGACCGGCGGGTCGCCGATCCAGTCGGTCTGTCCGTCGGACGCGGTCAGCGTCGCCCGGCTCGCGGCGCCGATGATCGAGTAGCGCGACCAGACGCCGCCGTGTTCGGCCGATTCCAGCAGGAAGGTGCCGGGGCGGTTGGCCGCCAGCTTCCGGTAGACGCCCAGCGGCGTCTCGGCGTCGGCCAGCAGTCGGCGTACGACGGGGATGACGCGGCGCTTCTCGGCCAACACCGCGAACTGCTCGGCGCTGGGCCAGGTGACTCCGAAGGTGAGATCGGCGGCCAGGCCGGTGTCGTGGTCGGTCACGCGGTCACCGCCAACTCGGTGAAGAAGCAGTTGTGAGCGCCGGTGTGGCACGCCGCGCCGACCTGGTCGACGCGGACCAGCAGGGCGTCGCCGTCGCAGTCGAGCGCGACCGACTTCACGTGTTGCACGTGGCCGCTGGTGTCGCCCTTGCGCCAGTACTCACCGCGGCTACGGGACCAGAAGGTCACCCGGCCGGTGGTGAGGGTTCGGTGCAGCGCCTCGTCGTCCATCCAGCCCAGCATCAACACCTCGCCGGTGTCGTGCTGCTGGATCACGGCCGCGACGAGGCCCTGGTCGTCGCGCTTCAGGCGCGCGACGAGGTCGGCGGGCAGGGGGCTGTCGGGCATGTGTGCCATTGTCCCGCATCGCGTTCGGCACCGACGAACCCGTCCGTCCGGCGGGCGCCGGCGGGCGCTCAGTGGGCC
>JASLFY010000272.1 GCA_030150425.1 Yimella sp.
ACCGCGACCGACATGATCGCGGACCGTTTCCTGCAGGCCCGCCGCGACTACTGGCAGGAGCAGGACGAGCAGGGGCGCCCGCTGAACCGCACGATGGGCGTCGCGGCGCTCGGAGGAGCGACCCTCGACAACGAGGAGAACTACCTCATCAAGAAGCTCTTCACCGCGGCCGGCGCGGTGCAGATCGAGAACCAGGCGCGTATTTGACACTCCGCCACGGTTCCCGGTCTGGGGGCCTCGTTCGGGCGCGGGGGCGCCACCCAATACCTGCAGGACATCGCCAACGCTGACGTGATCGTCATCCAGGGATCCAACATGGCCGAGTGTCACCCGGTCGGATTCCAGTGGGTGATGGAGGCGAAGAAGCGCGGCGCGAAGGTCATCCACGTCGATCCGCGGTTCACGCGTACGTCGCCGCAGGCGGACCGGCACATCCCGGTCCGCGTCGGTTCCGACATCGCGCTGCTCGGCGGCCTCATCAACCACGTCATCAGCAACGACCTGTGGTTCAAGGACTACGTCCTCGCCTACACGAACGCGGCGACGCTGGTCCACGAGGACTTCCGCGACACCGAGGACCTCGGCGGGCTGTTCAGCGGATTCGACCCCGAGTCGAAGAAGTACGACCCGGCGAGCTGGGCGTACGCCGAGCCGTCCGGGGACGGGGGGCAAGGATCGGACGGCGCCGTCGAGCACGCCGGCGGCGGTCACGAACACGTCGCCGAACACACGGAGACCCAGGGCGCCGGGGGTGCGGCGCTGGAACACGGCCGCGTACGTCGGGACGAGACGCTGCAGGACCCGAACTGCGTTTTCCAACTGCTGAAGAAGCACTTCTCCCGTTACACCCCGCAGGTCGTCGCCGACGTCTGCGGCATCTCGGTCGACGACTTCGGCTACCTCGCCGACGCGTTGACGCAGAACTCGGGCAGGGAGCGCACCGGTCTGTTCTGCTACGCCGTCGGCTGGACGCACCACACCGACGGGGTGCAGATCATCCGTACGGCCTCGATCCTGCAGCTGCTGCTGGGCAACGTCGGCCGTCCGGGCAGCGGCATCATGGCGCTGCGCGGCCACGCCTCGATCCAGGGGTCGACCGACATCCCGACCCTCTACAACCTGCTGCCGGGTTACCTGCCGATGCCGTCGGCGGGCAAGCACGACACCTTCGAGGACTACGTCGAGAGCATCGCCAGCAAGCAGCAGAAGGGCTTCTGGGCCAACGCGGACGCCTACACCGTGAGCCTGCTGAAGGCGTGGTTCGGAGACGCGGCGACGGCCGAGAACCATTGGTACTTCGACCGGTTGCCGCGGTTGACCGGGCCACACGGCACCTACCAGACGACGATGGCGATGCTGAACGACGAGGTGCCCGGCTACTTCGTGTTCGGGCAGAACCCGGCGGTCGGCTCGGCCCACTCCTCGATGCAACGCAAGGCCCTCGCCCACCTGAAGTGGCTCGTCGTGCGCGACTTGCAGCTGATCGAGACGGCGACCTTCTGGAAGGACGCCCCGGAGATCGCCTCGGGCGAGCTGCGCACGCAGGACATCGGCACCGAGGTGTTCGTGCTCCCCGCCGCCAACCACGTCGAGAAGGCGGGCAGCTTCACCCAGACCCAGCGTCTGGTGCAGTGGCGCCACAAGGCGGTGAACCCGCCGGGTGACGCGCAGAGCGAGTTGCAGTTCTTCTTCCTGCTGGGGCAGAAGATCCGGGCGAAGCTGGCCGACTCCACCGACCCGCGGGACCGGCCGCTGCTCGACCTGACCTGGGACTATCCGGTCGACGACGAGGGCGAGATCGTGCCCGAGTCGGTGCTGCGCGAGATCAACGGCGTCGGCGCCGACGGCGCGACGATCTCCTCGTACACCGAGTTGAAGGCCGACGGGTCGACCGCGTCCGGCTGCTGGATCTACGCCGGCGTCTACGCCGACGAGACCAACAAGGCCGCCTCCCGCGTTCCGGGGCAGGAGCAGAACTCCCTTGCGCTGCAATGGGGTTGGGCCTGGCCGTCGAACCGGCGGGTGCTCTACAACCGCGCGTCGGCCGACCCGTCCGGCAAGCCGTGGAGCGAGCGCAAGAAGTTGGTCTGGTGGGACGCCGACCAGGGCAAGTGGGTCGGCGACGACGTTCCCGACTTCCCGGCCGACAAGGCGCCCGGCTACCGGGCGGGCCCCGAAGCGGGCGGCCCGGACGCCCTGGACGGCGACGACCCGTTCATCATGCAGGCCGACGGCAAGGGCTGGTTGTTCGCGCCGAAGGGCGTGGTCGACGGGCCGCTGCCGGCCCACTACGAACCGCAGGAAGGCCCGGTCAGCAACCCGATCTACCCCGGGCAGCAGGCCAACCCGATGCGCGAACAGTTCGACCGCACCGACAACCGATACGCGCCGATGCCCGGGCACGCGGGGGCGGCCGTGTATCCGTACGTCTTCACGACCTACCGGCTGACCGAACACCACACCGCGGGCGGGATGAGCCGCTGGTTGCCGTACCTGTCCGAGCTGCAGCCGGAGATGTTCTGCGAGGTGTCGCCGGCGCTCGCCGCCGAGCGCGGACTGACCAACGGCGACTGGGCCACGATCGTGTCGCCGCGCGCGGCGATCGAGGCGCGGGTGCTGGTCACCGACCGGGTGAGCGCGCTGACGATCGAGGGTCGTACGGTGCACCAGATCGGTCTGCCGTACCACTGGGGCGTCGGCGACGAGGCCGTCGTCAGCGGTGACGCGGCGAACGACCTGCTCAGCGTTGTATTGGACCCGAACGTACAGATCCAGGAGTCGAAGGTGGGTGCGTGTGACATCCGGCCGGGCCGCCGACCGCGCGGTGCGGCGGTCACCGAACTGGTCGCGGACTACCAGCGACGGGCCGGACTGACGAAGCCGGAGGAGGGCGCATGACGTTCGGCAACCAACTCTTCGGCCCTACCGACCCGGCGCGCGACGCGAACTGGAGCAACCCGCCGTCCCGCAAGGGGTTCTTCACCGACACCTCGATCTGCATCGGCTGCAAGGCGTGCGAGGTGGCGTGCAAGGAGTGGAACCGGGTGCCGCCGAAGGTGTCCGGCGAGGTCACCGCGTTCGGGTCGAGCTACGACAACACCGGCCACCTCGGCGCGGACACCTGGCGCCACGTCGCCTTCATCGAGCAGACCCGCGAGCAGGCGGCGGCGGCGCGCGAGTCCGGCGTACGCGACTCGAAGCCGGCGTCGCGGTCTGTCAGTCTCGGCATGCCGTCGATCGGTGCGCCCGCCACCTCGAAACCGGCGACGGCTGAAGAGGAGCCGCACCGCCCTGTCCGGTGGCTGATGAGCTCCGACGTCTGCAAGCACTGCACCCACGCCGGCTGCCTGGACGTCTGCCCGACCGGCGCGCTGTTCCGCACCGAGTTCGGCACCGTCGTGGTGCAGCCCGACGTCTGCAACGGCTGCGGCTACTGCGTCTCCGCCTGCCCGTTCGGGGTGATCGACCGGCGCGCCGACGGCACGATGAACGTGATCGCCGGCGAACCCCAGCTCGACCCGAATCACGGTGTCGCACAGAAGTGCACGCTCTGCTACGACCGGATCTCGGTCGGCGAGCAGCCGGCCTGCGCGAAGACCTGCCCGACCACCAGCATCAAGTTCGGCGACCACGACGAGATGGTGCAGACCGCCAAGGAGCGCCTGGTCGAACTGCACGAGCAGGGCCACACCGAGGCCCGGCTGTACGGCGCGAACCCGCACGACGGCGTCGGCGGCACCGGCTCGGTGTTCCTGCTGATGGACGAGCCCGAGGCGTACGGCCTCCCGCCGGACCCGGTCGTCCCGACCCGCGACCTGCCGAAGATGTTCCAGCGGGCCGGCACCGCCGGCACCCTCATGCTCGGTGCGGCCGCGGCCGTCTTCGCGGTGGCCGGGAGGATGGGCGGATGACGACCAGCCCGTACGACGCGGACCGCCCGCCGGAGCCCGCGCGCCGCGGTGACCGGCGCAAGCGGAAGCGCCGCAGCGGTGACCCGAACGCGATGGTGCCGGACGCGGAGTTCACCTCCTATTACGGCCGCAACGTGGTCAAGCCGCCGCCGTGGGGCGAGGACATCCCGGCCTACCTCTTCCTCGGCGGTCTCGCCGCCGGGTCGGCGCTGCTCGGCGCCGGCGGCCACGCCACCGGGCGTCACGCGCTGCGTACGGTCGGCCGGCTCGGTGCGATCACCGGTGTCGGCCTCGGCGGCCTTGCCCTGGTCCACGACCTCGGTCGGCCCGAGCGCGCGCTGAACATGATGCGTACGGTGAAACTCACCTCCCCGATGTCCGTCGGCAGCTGGATCCTCACCGGGTTCGGCAGCTTCGCCGGCGCCGCCGTCGGGCTCGAACTGCTCGGACCCAAGCTGCCCGGAGTGCTGGTCAAGGTGGCCGACCCGGTCGCCTCCGCCGGCTCGGCGTTCTTCGCGCCGCCGCTGGCGGCGTACACCGCAGTTCTGTTGTCCGGCACCGCGGTTCCGACCTGGCACGAATCGTTCCACCACCTGCCGTTCATCTTCGTCAGCTCCGCCACGGCGGCCGGGTGCGGCCTCGCGCTGATCGCGGTGCCGACGCGGGAGACCGGACCCGTACGCGCCCTGGCCGGGATCGCCGCGACCGTCGATCTCGGCGTCGACGCGCTGCTCGACCGCCACCTCGGCCTGCTCGCCGAACCGCGTCACCACGGCCGGGCCGGCACGCTTCACAAGCTGGCCACCGGACTGGCCGCGGCCGGCGCGCTCGGTGCGGTGTTCGGCGGTCGTCGCCGGACGGTGGCTGCGCTCAGCA
>JASLFY010000319.1 GCA_030150425.1 Yimella sp.
GGTGCCGGCGGTTGACCCCAACCGCTCGGCGGCTGGCCCCAGCCACCGGTCTGCGGCGCGGCCGGCTGCCCCCATGCCGGCGTGTGCGGCTGACCTGCCGGAGGCTGGCTGGGCGGCGGCGCCTGCGGCGGCCATCCCGGCACCGCCGGCGGCGTGGTCTGGTGAATCGCCGTCTCTTCTTCATCGGACGACCTACCGGCGCCCCCACCTGGGTTGGGACCGTTGTAGTTGGGACCGTTGTAACCGCTCCCCTGCCAACCCGTCATCGTGAACCCTCCCCCTGGCGCAACAAGCTGTGTCCAGGATAAGCGGTGCCGCACCACCCTGCCTGCACGGATCGGCCGCCGCTACTCCTCGGTCAGCTGGAATTCCACCATCGCGGTAAGACTTTCGACCGCTTCTTCGAGCGCGTCAAGCCGGGCCGCGGCATTCGGCGCGGCCAGCACGGAATACTTGTCGGCCTGGCCGATCGGCAGTAGTGCCGCCAGAGCATACAGGCGTTGTCCCGCATCGGGTTTGACGGTCCTGGCCAGAATCGAGTCCCGGCCCCGCAGACGCGCACCCTGCGCCGAGGCGATGCGTTCGAACAGCGCGATGATCCGGTCCTCGACCGCCACGATGGACGCCTCGGGGACCACCGGCCCCGGCTCGTCGGGCCACCTCTCGATCTCGGCGCGCGGGTACGGATCGTCGTTGTGCCACTGCACGATTCGGATGCGGTCGGTCACGCTGCAGCTCAACATGTACTGGCCGACGCCCTGTGGCTGACACCGGTCGATGTGGGCGAGCGCGCCGACAGAGCACCGGGCGTCGCCGCCGCCGACCTCACGGCCCGCCGAGATCAGCACCACACCGAATACCTGCTCGGTGGCGGCCATACAGTCCCGCACCAGTTCGCCGTACCGCGGCTCGAAGATGCGCAGCGGCAGTTCGTCGCCGGGCAGCAGCGCGGATTCGAGCGGGAACATCGGCGTGATCGGCACGGCTACAACTCCAGCTCCGACACCAACGCGTCGACGACTTCCAGCAGGTCCCCGTCCGTTTCCTCGGCGACCCGCCGCTGCCGTTGATAGGAGCCGCCGAGGTTGTAGATATCGGAGACCCGAGCCAGTTCGTCGGCGCAATTCAGCGACGCCGCAACCGGTTCCAGCCGGTTCAGCAGGTCGTCCAGATCTTCGGTGACCAACCGCTCATTGCTGTCGGCGTCCAGGATGATCTCGGCGTCCAGCCCGTAACGCGCTGCGCGCCACTTGTTTTCCTGCACATGCCAGGGCGGCATGGTCGGCAGCTGCTCGCCGGCGTCCAGCCGCCGGTCCAGGTCGACGATCAGGCAGTGCGTCAGCGCGACCAGCGCACCGAGCTCGGCGATGTTGGACACGCCGTCGAAAATCCGGACCTCGATCGTGCCCAGATGCGGCGACGGCCGGATGTCCCAACGGATTTCGTTCATGTGGTCGATGATGCCGGTCTTGCGCTGGTCGTAGACGAAGCGCTCGAAGTGCGACCACTTCTGGAAGTGGAACGGCAGGCCTGCGGTCGGCAACTGCTGGAACATCATGGCCCGGTTGCTGGCATAGCCGGTGTCCTCACCGTCCCAGTACGACGAGGACGCCGACAGCGCCAGCAGGTGCGGGTAGTGGTTGAGCAGTGATGTGATGATCGGCATCACCTTGTGCGCCGACGAGATCCCGACGTGGACGTGGACGCCCCAGATCAGCATCTGCCGACCCCACCACTGGGTGCGCTTGATCAGCTCGGCGTAGCGCTGCCCCTCGGTGAGCTGCTGGCTCTCCCATTCCGCGAAAGGGTGTGTCCCGGCGCAGAACAGTTCCATGCCGCGCTCGCGCACGATCCGGCGGACCGGACCGAGCGTCGACCGCAGATCGTCCATGGCCTCGCCGACGTTGTCGCACACGCCGGTGACCACCTCAACGGTGTTGCGCAGCAATTCCTTGTGCACATGCGGCGTCTCGCCGATCTCGGCGATGACCGCGGCAGCCTCATTGCTCAGGTCACGCGTGCCGGCGTCGACGAGGGCGAACTCCCATTCGACGCCAAGGGTCGGTCGTGGCGACCCCTCGAAATCGATCCGCGGTGGGGTGTGGCTGTCCGCGTTACCCGGCAGAGATGACACCGCACGCCACGCGCTTACCGGAGTCACCGGTGTTCATCGAAGCCTCGTCCGGACCCGGTGCGGCACCCTGGATCTGCTGGTACCGGTCGGCCGGGATGTTGCCGAAGTTGTCGGCCTTCTCGTGGATGATCAGCGCGGTCTTGTTGCCGGCGAGCAGCTGCTCGGCGGTGACGGCGTCGGTGGTGGTCACCAGCGAGCCGGTGCCGTCGCCGCGCACCTGCAGCGAAGCCAGGTCGCCGCTCATCGGGTAGCCGGTGTGGCCCGGAGCCTGGAAGTGGCCGCCGGCGGACAGGAAGTCGCCGGGCGCGCCACCGGTCGGCGCCACCGAGTTCGGCTCGCACTTGCCGGTCGAGTGGATGTGCAGCCCGTGGAAGCCCGGGGTCAGCACGCCGCCCTCGGTCGTCTTGACCGTCAGGGTGCCAAAGCCACCGTTGAACAGGAACTCAGCGGTCGCAACCGTCGCGCCCTCGGGGGTCTTCAGCTCGGCGACCAGCTTCTCGCCGATCGGCGCGGCCTGCGGAGCGGCCTTTTCGCCGGCCTTTTCACCATGGCCCTGCGGAGCGTGCTCGACACCGGTCCACACCGCGGGCGTGGTGCCGGGCACGGACGTGGCAACCTGTCCGGGAGGAGCACAGGCAGCCACGACGGGGGCGATGACCGCAGCGGCGGCAAGGAAGCGAATCGGAGCTGTGATCGGCATGCCCGAGAGCCTAACCGGTCACCAGAACGATCACGCCCGGTCCCTTGTCATTGAGCGCGGGGATGCGTGGTTCGACCGGCGCGTCGAGGATTTTGCCGACCGCTTCGGCGGCTTCCTTCTCCCCCGCGGTGTCACCGAAGTACACGGTCGTGGCGGGCGGCGGGGCGTCCACGCTGAGATTGTCGGTCTCGGTCACGTTCCACTGCTGATCGTGCAGCTTGTTGGCGACGGTCTGCGCAGCGCCGGCGACCTCGGAGATGTTGAAGACCTTGACGTCGGCCTTGGCCGGCGCAGGCGGCGTCGACGTGGTGGTCGTGGCGGACGAAGCGCTGGCGGAGCTGCTCGACGAGCTCGACTCGGAGCTGCTGTCCGAACTCAGCGACTGGAACGCCACGAGCAGGAAAACGACACCAAGGAACAGCAGCACCATGACCATGGCGCGCAGGGGTAGTCCGGAAGACTCTCGCTGATTCATTGCTCCCCACCTTATCGAGGCGAACCCTCAGGGCAGAAAAGCTAGGTGATTTCGAAACCGAGACGACGCGCGGCCTTGGCCTTCTGCCGGCTGGCCCGCTGCCGGCGCAGTCGCTTGACCAGCATCGGGTCTGCGGCCAGCGCCTCAGGCCGATCGACCAGCGCGTTGAGCACCTGGTAGTACCGCGTCGCCGACATCGAGAAAAGTTCCTTGATCGCGTCTTCCTTGGAACCCGCGAACTTCCACCACTGACGTTCGAAACCAAGAATGTCGTGTTCGCGACGGGTCAACCCGTCGGCGAGCTCAGAGTCGTCCCCGGATCGCTCAGTACGCGCCATAGCGCCGTCCATTTCGCCCCTGGACCCTTTCTCTGATCTCGCCATATGCCAGCCTGTTTCGTGCGTCACAACGGATCTGGGACGTACCAGGTGGTTCGGCGATCATTCAACCACGGCGGGCAGTGTTGAGCCGTGATCGTTACCCGCGAGTCGGATC
>JASLFY010000335.1 GCA_030150425.1 Yimella sp.
CCTTGATCGCCGGGAGCTCGCCGCTGTTGATCAGCGCGTAGACCTGACGCGCGGACACGTTCAGGGTCTCGGCGACATCGGTGATCTGCAGGAAGCGCGCCGGCACGACGATCCTCTCGGCTGGACGGGTGGTAGGTCGTCACCCATTGTGACCCATCGGCATCACGGGCAACTTGGCGAAGTCTTTACCTGTGGAGATCCCCGGTGGTCCGGCGGCGCCCGCATCATTTCCGCGGGAGATCCGGCCATCGGTCGGACGTGGAGGGAGACCCATGAATCAACGACAGCTGCTGCGCGCACGCACCGAGGGGAGCGCGTCGGACACGACGGTCGGCGCACCCGGCCGGGTCGCTGCCCGGATGAGCCGCCCGTCGTGGCGCGACGGCCGTCTCGTCGCCGGCGTCGTGCTGGTGCTCGCTGCGATGCTCGCCGGCGCGCTGACCATCTCGCACTTCGACGACTCGGTGCAGGTGGTCCGCGCCAAGCACGCCCTGCTGCCGGGTGACACCGTGACGGCCGACGACATCGAGCTGGTCGACGTACGCCTGGACGCCGGCCGCGGCGCCTACTTCGTCGGTGCCGCACGACCGGGAGGCACCGTCCTGCGCGAGGTCCGCGCGGGCGAGTTCGTGCCCCGCAGCGCGGTCGGCGCCGCGTCCGCCGTCGGCGAGCGCGCGATCGCGCTCCCGGTGAGCGGATCGGGGGCGGCCGCTCTCGTCCGCGGCTCGGTCGTCGACGTCTGGGTCGCCGCGCGTACGCCGGGCAGCACCGCCACCGACGACTACCGTCCGCCGACCCGGGAGGTCGAACGCGCGATGGTGCAACGGGTGCCCGGTGACCGTTCGGGGCTGAGCGTGTCCGCCGGCGGCGACCAGGTGTCGGTGCTCGTTCCGGACGCGAAGGTGGCCGCTCTGATCGCGGCGATGAACGGAGGTGCCCGGATCACCCTGGTGCCGGCCGCCGGCTCGCCGATGAAGGCCGACTGATGACGATCTCGGTCATCACCGCGGTCACGGCCGGGGCCGAGGCCCGGCTCGCGGCGGCCCTGGGCGGCGGGGCCGACCTGGCGTTGGTACGCCGCTGCGTCGACCTGCCCGAACTGCTCGCCGTCTGCGCCGCCGGCCACGCCGACGTCGCGGTCGTCTCGGCCGATCTGCCGGGACTCGACCGTTCCGCCGTACAGGAAGTGCGTCAACACGGCGTCGCGGTGGTCGGTGTCCACGTCGACGAGGCGGGGGAGCGGGCCTGGCGCGAGTGGGCGGTTCAGCACCACGTCCCGACCACGGTCGCGGCGTCCGAACTGGTCGAGACGGTGCAGGCGGCGGCTGAGTCCGCACCGATGGCAACGGGTTCCTCGGATCCGACGGAGTCGGCCGAACCGGAGTCCGCAAGCGATGCGTACGCAGGGGACGTCGACCGCGGCGGGACCGACGACGCCGATGCAGACCCCGGCGACGAACCGGACGACGATGGCCCGACAGGCAAGGTCATCGCGGTCTGGGGCACCGGCGGTGCGCCGGGACGCTCGGTGGTCGCCGCGAACCTGGCCGCCGTGCTCGCCGCAGGTGGTCACGACACCCTGCTGATCGACGCCGACACGTACGCCGCGAGCCAGGCCCAGTTGTTCGGTGTGCTCGACGAGGCGCCGGGTATCGCGGCCGCGACCCGACTGGCGGAGGCGGGCCGCCTCGACACCATCTCGCTGGCCGGCGTCGCGCCGTTGGTCGCCCCGCGCCTTCGCCTGCTGACCGGGATGCCGCGCGCCGACCGCTGGCCCGAACTGCGCGCGGCGGCGCTCGCGAACGTGCTGGCCACCGGCCGGGCGCTCTACCGCTACGTCGTGGTCGACCTCGCGCCGCCGATCGAGACCGACGAGGAGTTGTCGTACGACACCCTCGCCCCGCAGCGGAACATGGCGACCCGCACCACTCTCGAGGTCGCCGACGAGATCGTGGTGGTCGCCGCCGCCGACCCGATCGGGCTGACCCGGCTGGTGCGCGGACTCGACGACCTCCCGGCGGTCAGCCCGGTGGCGCCGACGGTCGTGGTGACCAAGGTCGGCCGGTCGACCGCAGGGCGTGGTCCGGAGGCGGCCGTACGTTCCGCGCTCGACCGGTTCGCCGGCGTCGAGCCGCTGCTCGTGCCGGACGACCGCGATGCCCTCGGTGCCGCGCTGCTGGAAGGACGCACCCTGCATGAGCACGCACCGGGCTCACCGGCGCTGCGCGCCATCGACACCCTCGCCCGCCGCTTCGGGGCGCAGGTGCCGACGCGCTCGGGTATCCGGCGTCCGGGGCTGTTGCGCCGTACCGGATGAGAGACTGACGCCCGTGGCCGACCGACTCAGCTCCCTCGACGCTTCCTTCCTCTACCTGGAGGACGCCACCACGCCGATGCACGTCGGATCGGTGATGGTGTTCGACCCGCCGAAGGACGGCTTCGACTACGACAACCTGCTCAACCTGGTGGCCAACCGGATCGCGTTCGTGCCGCGCTACCGGCAGCGGGTGCAGTTGGCCCCGGCCCGGATCAGCAACCCGTTCTGGGTCGACGACGAGAACTTCGACATCACCTACCACGTACGCCGTTCGGCGCTGCCCAAGCCGGGCACCGACGCGCAGCTGGAGGAGTTCGTCGGTCGGATCCAGTCGCGCGCGCTCGACCGCAACCGTCCGCTCTGGGAGCTCTACCTGGTCGAGGGGCTGAAGGGCGGCCGGTTCGCGATCGTCACCAAGACCCACGAGGCGCTGGTCGACGGTGTCAATGCGATCGACATCGGCCAGGTCATCGTCGACCTCGGCGCGGGCCGGGAGTCGGAGATCCCGCACACCTGGAAGCCGAAGCCGGCGCCGGGAACCCTCGAACTGCTCGCCGACGGAGCGCTGAGCATGATCCGGCGGCCCGGTGAGGTCGCCCGCGACACCGTGCGGGCCGTCACCAACACCGACGACCTGGGTCGCCGGTTGGTCGGCAACGCGTGGGGCGTCGTCGGTGCGCTCGCCCGCACCGCCACCCGCCCGGCACCCAACGGGCCGCTGCGCGCCCACGTCGGGGCGTACCGGCGTTACGTGATGCTCGAGACCGACCTGGGTGACTACCAGCGGGTCCGCAACAACATCACCCGCGGCAACAGCAACGAACACGTCACCGTCCACGACGTCGTGCTCGCCGCGATCGCCGGCGGGCTGCGCGCCTGGCTGCAGGCCCGCGGCGAGGCGGTCGACAGCGGCGCGACCGTACGCGCGATGGTCCCGGTGAGCATCCACCACGACCCGGGCAGCGACCACGACAGCGAGCAGGAGCAGGTCACGGCCTGCTTCGTCGACCTGCCGGTGGGGGAGCCGAACGCCCGCATGCGACTGCACCAGGTCGCGTACTCCATGCAGCAGCAGGTCGACGCGCGCTCGGCCGTCTCGGCCCGTTCGCTGAGCAACCTGTCCGGGTTCGCGCCCGCCACGATCCACTCGCTCGGCGCCCGGCTGGGCGGCGCGATGTCGCGGCGGATGTTCAACCTGGTGATCACCAACGTGCCCGGGCCGCAGCACGACCTCTACGCCGCCGACGCGCGGATGACCGAGTCCTACCCGGTCATCCCGTTGGCGAAGGGGCAGGCGCTCGCGATCGGTCTCACGTCGTACAACGGGCGGATGTTCTTCGGCCTCACCGCCGACCGCGACGCGATGTCCGACGTCGAGATGCTCGGGCAGTGCATCGAGGAAGCGATCGGCGAACTCGCCGCCGACATCTGACGGAAGGACTCCCGGTGACCACCGAACGTATCTACCTGCCGCTCGACGACGCCGCGCTCGCCGCGCTGGCCACCACCCGCGAACTGGGCGAACCGCCGCTGGGCGCGTTCGCGGTGACCGACGCGGTCCGCAGCGCCGTCGGCGGCGACGACGCCGAGATCCACGAGTTCGCCGCCTCCCAGGAGGCCGCGGCGTACGCCATCGGTCACGACGCCTTGGTGATCGGCGCCGCGGACCTGTCGTCCGCGGCGGTCCTGACCGACGGCGGCGACGCGCAGGTCGAGGTCAAGGGTGCGATCCCGCTGGCGCGGTTCGCCAGCTTCCACCTCATCGACCGCGCCGCCCACGAGGCGGAGCCCGACGCCGAGCTCGAGCTGAGCTGGTTCGACGCGACCGAGCTGGAACTGCTGCGCTCGGTCATCGCCGCCCAGGAGGGCTGACCGGTCAGAGACCGGCGATCCACTCCTGGCTGACCTCTTCCTCGTTGGCCAGTGCCTGCTGGAACGACGGGGCGGCCGCCTCCTCGATCTTGCGGCCGATGATCGGGATGCCGCCCTTGAGGTCGCCGACCATCGAGATGCTCGCCTCGTCCGACGACACGGCGGCGAGGGTGACCTTGCCGGACATCGACGCGGGGGTGCCCTTCACCACGACCTTGAGGTCCGCCGTACGACCGCCGTCGTCCGCGCGGTCGCCCCACTGCTGGGTCTCCACGACGGTGATGGTCTGGCCGACCATGGCGCGGATGTTCTCCGGGAACGCGTCGGTGGGCAGCACCCGGCGGATCGTGACGGTGACGCCGTCGGTGCCGGCCGGGGTGATGTCGACCGAGCCGCCGTCGGTGGACGTGGCGTCGGTCTTGCGCTGCTGGTACGCGGGGTCGGCCAGCATGGTGAACACCGTGTCGGCGGAGGCGGGCAGGGTCCAGGAACGCTCGATCTTCATCCGCGCAGCGTAGCGACGAGCCGTCGGTGCAGCAGTCGTTCGGCGCGCGCGACCTTCGCGGCGCGTACGTCCTGCGCGGCTCCGCCCAGGTCGTCCTGCCCGGGCAGCACCGCGCGTAGTTCCTCGACGTGGACCTGCAGCAGTTCGGCGATGGCCCGGACGACGTCGGTCAGCAGCTGGCCCGTGGGGCGCAGACCGTCGTCGGTGACCTGGTCGACGACGCTCTGGAGCAACTCCCCGCAACGACGTAGGTCGAGGCTGGCTCCGGCCAGTTCGGTGGTCACGTAGGTGCCCCGGTTGAGCGGGCGGAATGTCGCCGGCACCGCGTCGACGCCGGCGGCGAGCGCCAACCGCGGCTGCTGCCCGCCGATGAGGGCGTCGTGCCACGCCAGCAGTCCGTCGGCGACGTGTTCGACGGCGAGCGCGAGGGTTCGGGTGGTGGTGTCGGTCACCGTTTCGGCCTGCACCGAGAGCATCGTCGGGACGATGGACACCAACCGGCGGCGTACGTCGTCGTGCAACGAGGGTGCGGGCATGAGGGACAGGCTACGACGCTGTGGGGCCCCGATCGGGGTTCACACAGCACGAGGTCGGATGAAGCGCGTCGGACCCGGGCGCTACAGTCGGGATCGGCGCACAGGGACGTGTGTCACACCGACGCACCCACGAGGTTTGTTCGAAGTCATGTCTGGTCACCCCCGGAGCGACATCCTGCGCGAGAGCGCGGCCCCAGCCGACGCGTCGAGGGGGTGTCCACCGTGGTTCTTCGAGCAGTACTTCAAGCATCTCGCCAATGACGACCTGGCCGAGCTCGGCCCGGCCAATCTGCGCGGAATCATCCTGTCCCACAAGGAACTCGCCCAGCGCCGCCCGCAGGGAACCGCGAACATCCAGCTGCTGCACCCGCGCGGTGAGAACGGCTGGAGCACCAGCTACCCGGTGCTGCAGATCGTCGCGGCCGACATGCCGTTCCTGGTCGACTCCGTCACCGCGGAGCTCGCCCGGTTGGGTCGTCGGGTCCACCTGATCATCCACCCGCAGATCTGGGTCCGCCGTGACGCCGCCGGCGAACTGGTCGAACTGGTCGACCACGACGGCGCGGACGCTCCGGCCGGTGGCTCCGGCCCCGAGGCCGAGGCTGAGTCCTGGATGCACCTGCAGATCGACCTCGGTGTCGACGCGGGCGACGACGACGCGCTGATCGCCGCCCTGCACGACGTGCTCGACGACGTACGCGACGCCGTCGGCGACTGGGAGAAGATGCGCGACCGGTGCGAGCAGATCATCCGCGACCTGGAGGCCGCACCGCCGGCGCCGGTCGGCCGGGAGATCGTCGAACGTACGCAGGGCTTCCTGCGGTGGCTGGCCGACGAACACTTCACCTTCCTCGGCTACCGCGAGTACACGCTCGACACGGTCGACGGGGAGGACGTCCTGCGTCCGGTCACGGGCTCCGGTCTCGGCATCCTCAAGTACGACGTCGCGGGCGAGGACCCGCAGGCGCAGTCCTTCTCCCGACTCACCCCGCAGGCCCGGCGCACTGCGCGTGAACCGCACCTGCTGACCATCACCAAGGCGAACTCCCGCGCCACCGTCCACCGCTCCGCGTACCTCGACTACATCGGTGTCCGGGTCTTCGACGAGCAGGGCAACGTGGTGGGGGAGCGCCGCTTCCTCGGCCTGTTCTCCTCGGCCGCCTACGTGGAGTCCGTACGCCGCGTGCCGCTGTTGCGCGAGCGCGTCACCGCGGTCCTGGACGACTCCGGCTACGCACCGGACAGCCACTCCGGCAAGGACCTGTTGCAGGTGCTGGAGACCTACCCGCGCGACGAGCTGTTCCAGATCCGCACCAACGACCTGAAGTCGGTCGTCGCGAAGGTGATGCGGGTGCAGGAGCGGCGGATGCCGTACGTGCTGCACCGCGACGACGAGTTCGGCCGGTTCGCCAGCTTCATGGTCTACATCCCGCGCGACCGCTACACCACCCGCGTACGCCTGGCGATGGCCGGGATCCTGGAGCGCGCGTACGCCACCGACTCGGTCGAGTACGCCACCAACGTCACCGACGCCGAGCTGGCGCGGATCCACTTCGTGGTCCGCGTGGTGCCCGGCACCGACCTGTCCGCGGTCGACCAGGACAAGCTGAGCCGCGACCTGCTGCAGTCGACCCAGACCTGGTCGGAGCAGCTGGGCCAGTTCTCGCAGGACGAGGACGGCGCCGACGCGTCGGCGCGGGTGATGAGCCTGTACGCCGAGGCCTTCCCCGAGGCCTACAAGGAGGACTTCGGTCCCCGCCAGGGTGTGGCCGACCTGCGCCACATCGAGGCCCTCGAGGGCGCCGACGACACCCGGCTGACCCTCTACCGCGAGCCCAACGCAGACCCGCGGGAGCGTCGCTTCAAGTTGTTCCGCCGCTCGGCCGTCGCGCTGACCGACGTGATGCCGATCTTCACCGACCTCGGCGTGCAGATCACCGACGAGCGGCCGTACTCGATGCACCGCGCCGACGGCGAACTGATCCACATCTACGACTTCGGCCTGCGCGCCGACGAGCCGACGATGTGGGGCGAGGGCGACCAGGTCGGCGAGATCCGCGAGCGTTTCCAGGAGGCGTTCGCCGCGGTCTGGTGCGGCCAGTCGGAGAGCGACGGCCTCGGCGCCCT
>JASLFY010000054.1 GCA_030150425.1 Yimella sp.
CGCCGACCACGGCGAGCCCGACGGCCTGTCCCCACTCCGGGTCGGAGAGGCCGACGGCGACCGCCTCGCGTACGCCGGGCAGTTCGGTCGCGGCCTCCTCGACGATGCGCGGGGACACCTTCAGGCCGCCGGTGTTGATCAGGTCGTCGATCCGGCCGAGGACGCTCAACCGGTCGCCGGACCACTGGCCGATGTCGTCGGTACGGAAGCCGCCCGCGCCGTCGAAGACCGCGGCGGTGCGCTCGGGGTCGTCCAGGTATCCGAGGGCCACCATCGGCCCGCGCAGCGTGATCCGGCCGTCGTCGTCCAGCTCGACCGTCGTGTTGTCCAGCGGCTGCCCGTCGTAGACGCACCCGCCCGCGGTCTCGCTCATGCCGTACGTCGTCGTCAGCACCACGCCCTCCTGCTCCGCGCGGCGCCGCAGCGCCGGCGGGCAGGCCGCGCCGCCGAGCAGGATCGCGTCGAACCGGCGCAGGGCAGCGCCGTGACCGGCCTCGAGCAGCCGGACCAGTTGGGTGGGGACGAGGGCGGTGTAGCGGCGCTCGCCCTCGAACGCCGTTGCGGCGGCGACGAGCCCGTCGTCGGTGTAGTGGCTGAGAGTCACCGGGTCCGTCCCGGCCACGATCGAGCGGACCAACACCTGGGTTCCCGCGATGTGCTGGGCGGGCATCGGCAGCAGCCAGCGGCCCGGGCCGCCCAGGCGCCGGTGGGTCGCCTCGGCACTGGAGATCAGGTTGTCCGCGGTGAGCATGGCCCGCTTCGGGCTGCCGGTGGAGCCGGAGGTGCCGACCACCAGCGCGACGCCGTCGGGGACCTCCCCGCCGGGGCCGTTCGGCGCGATCGGCCGGCCGGCCAGCGCCTCGCGCAGCGCGTTCAGATAACCGGCGAGGTCGGTCGGGTCGACGGGGAAGGAACGCAACTGGGCCACCTGGGAACTGTAGAGCGGGGCCTCGGATCTAGGCTCGCTGCCATGAGCAAGCGACTGGCAGTGGTGACGGGTGCGAGCAGCGGAATCGGGCGGGCCACCGCGCGCCGATTGGCGGCCGAGGGCTTCGAGGTCATCTGCGCGGCCCGCCGGACCGACCGGATCGAGGAGCTCGCGGCGGAGATCGGTGGCCGGGCGGTCACCTGCGACGTCACCAAGGCCGAGGACATCGCGGCGCTCGCGGCCGAGGTGGGCGACCGGCTCGACGTGCTCGTCGCCAACGCCGGTGGCGCGATCGGCTCGGAGACCGTGGCCACGGCGAAGCTCGACGAGTGGCGCACGATGTACGACACCAACGTGATCGGTGTCGCCGCGTCCATCCAGGCGCTGCTGCCCGCGCTCACCGAGGCCCACGGCGTGATCATCGCCATCGGGTCGGTCGCCGGCATGGTGGCGTACGAGGGTGGCGCCGGCTACTGCGGCGTGAAGGCCGCCGTCCACTCGCTGATGATGTCGCTGCGGCTGGAACTGTTCGACCAGCCGGTGCGGGTCTGCGAGATCGACCCGGGCATGGTCGCCTCCGACGAGTTCGCGCTGGTGCGCTTCCACGGTGACGAGGCGAAGGCGAAGGCGGTCTACGCCGGGGTCGAGGCGCCGCTGACCCAGGAGGACATCGCCGAGTCGGTGTGTTTCGTGGCGACCCAGCCCGAACACGTCAACATCGACCAGTTGGTGGTGCGGCCGCGCGCGCAGGCGGCGGCCCACAAGGTGCACCGCACCGGCTGACCCGTTCACCTCCCGGCCATCCGGGTGCGGGCACAATGACCGGGTGAACACCGATGCGCTGCTCGAGTTGCTCCAGGACGTCGCCGCCCGGATCGTGACCCCGCGATTCAGGTCGCTGGCCGACCACGAGGTGATGGAGAAGAACCCGGGCGACCTGGTCACCGTCGCCGACCGCGAGTCGGAGCTGGCGATCACCGCGCGGCTGCAGCAGGCCTACCCCGACGCGTTGATCGTCGGCGAGGAGGCGGTGGCGGCGGACCCGTCGATCCTGACCCGCACCCACGACGCCGGCCACTGGTTCACCGTCGACCCGATCGACGGCACCAAGAACTTCGTCAACGGCTCGCCCGACCACGCACTGATGGTCGCCGAGATGCGCGGCCGCGAGGTCGTCCGCGGCATCATCTGGCAGCCCGAACACAAGGTCGCGTACGTCGCGGAGAAGGGCGCCGGAGCGTTCCGCAACGGCGAGCGCCTCGACGCGATCACCCGCGACCAGGACGCACTCTCCGGCCACACCTCCCGCCGCAACCTGCTGGGCGAGCGGATCGGGGACCTGCCGCCGCTGGCGTTGTCGTGGGTCTGCTGCGGCGTGGACTACCCGCACCTCGCCCTCGGCGACGCGGACTTCCTGCTGTACGGCGGATCGATGCCGTGGGACCACGCGCCCGGCTCGCTGCTGCTCACCGAGAGCGGTGGCGTCGTCGGCTATGCCGACGGTTCGGCGTACGACCCCACTTCGCTGCAGACCCCGCTGCTCGCCGCCGGCGACCGGGCGACGTACAAGCGGGTCTGCCGCGCGGTCGCGCAGGACTCCGCGGCGACGGCCTGAGTCAGCCCCAGATCGCGCAGCAGAACGGGTGGCCCGACGGGTCGAGCAGTACGACCCACTTGCCCGCCGCCTCCTCCGGCTGCGGATCCGCGAGCGTCGCCCCGAGCTCGACCGCGCGCTGCTGCGCCGCCTCGAGATCGGTGACCGACAGGTCGAGGTGGAACTGCTTGTGGCCGTCGTCGGGCCAGGACGGCGGCGTGAAGTCGTCGGTGCGGCCGAAGCCGAGCGTGGTGTCGCCCGCCTTGACCATCGCGTAGTCGCCCTCGTCGTGGGTGATCTCCCCGCCGAGCAGTTGGGACCAGAACTGCGCCATCGCGTGGGCGTCGGAGCAGTCGAGGGTGACCATGGCCAGCTGTGCTGTGGTGTCAGTCATGGTTCGACGCTACGACCGACCGGTGACAACCGCTAGAGGTACGAAGCCGCCGCCTCGACCCGCTCCCGCCACCAGGCGACGCGTTCGGGCGCGGCCGCCCAGCGCTCCAGCAGCTCCGGATCGGCGGTGACCGCGCCGGGGTGCAGCAGCCCGGCGCGCGGCACCAACGACTCGCGCACCACGTCGCCGTCGAACAGTTCGATGGTGCCCAGACCGCAGGCGTACGGCAGCGCGGGCAGCGCGGCGGCGAAGGCGACCCCGGCGGACATCCCGACGCTGGAGTCGAGGGCGGAGGAGACGACCACCGGCAGGTCGATCTGCTCGGCGACCCGCAGCGCGGCGCGCATCCCGCCGAGCGGAGCGACCTTGAGGACGGCGACGTCGGCGGCGCCGAGCGCCTTCACCCGCAGCGGGTCCTCCGCCTTGCGGATGGACTCGTCGGCGGCGACGGGGACGTCGATCCCGTTGCGGGCCAGCGCGATTCGCAGCTCCGCGAGTTCCTCGACGGTCGCGCAGGGCTGCTCGACGTATTCCAGGTCGTAGCCGCGCAGGGCACCGATGGCGGTCAGGGCGTCGGCGACCGACCAGCCGCCGTTCGCGTCGATCCGGACCCGGGCGCCGGAGCCCATCGCGGCCCGCACCGCGGCGATCCGGTCGACGTCGTCGCTCAAGGTCTGGCCGCGTTCGGCGACCTTCACCTTCGCGGTGGTGCACCCGTCGTACCGGGCCAGGACGGTCGGCACCGCCTCCGGTCCGACGGCCGGGACGGTGGCGTTGACCGGAACCGTGTCGCGGACCGGCGCGGGAAACCCCTCGGTCGCGGCCTCGATCGCCGAGGCGAGCCAGCGGGATGCCTCGGCGGGTTCGTACTCCAGGAACGGGCTGAACTCGCCCCACCCGGCGGGGCCCTCCAGCAGCGCGATCTCGCGGTGGTCCACGCCGCGGAAGCGGGTGTTCAGGGGGACGGAGACGACGTGCAACGGGAGGTCCACGGGTTCAGGTTACGAGGCTCGGGCGGCGGTCGTACGGTGGTGTGGTTCCCCGTTCCGATCCCGGAGGTCTCCCCATGCGCGCGCTCGTCCACCACAGTTTCGGCGACCCGGCCGAGGTGCTCGCCGTCGAGGAGGTCGAGACGCCGACGCCGGCGCCGGGGCAGGTGTTGGTGCGGACCCTCCTGTCGCCGATCCACAACCACGATCTGTGGACGGTCCGCGGGACGTACGGCTTCAAGCCCGAACTGCCGGCCCGCTCGGGCACCGAGGCAGTCGGTGTGATCGAGGCCGTCGGCGACGGCGTCACCGGGCTGGCACCGGGACAGCGCGTCGCCACCGGCGGCACGTTCGGGGTGTGGGCCGAGTACTTCGTCGCACCGGCAGCGGGGCTCATCCCGGTGCCCGACGGGCTGAGCGACGAGGTCTCCGCGCAGCTGGTCGCGATGCCGTTCAGCGCGATCTCGCTGCTGGACTTCCTGCAGCTGGAGCCGGGCGCCTGGTTGGTGCAGAACGCGGCGAACGGCGCCGTCGGACGACTGCTGGCGCAGCTGGCGACCGCGCGCGGGATCAACGTCGTCGGACTCGTACGCCGCGCCGCCGGCGTGACCGAACTGGGCGAGCAGGGGATCGAGCAGATCGTCGCGACCGACGACGACGGCTGGCGCGACAAGGTCGCCGAGATCACCGGTGGGGCACCGTTCGTCGCCGCGGTCGACTCCGTCGGCGGTGCGGCCAGCGGTGAGGTCATGTCGCTGCTGGCGGAGAACGGCACCCTCGTCGTCTTCGGCGCGATGGCGTCGCCGACGATGGAGATCGCCTCTGGCGACGTGATCTTCAAGCAGGCCACCGTGAAGGGTTTCTGGGGCAGCAAGGTGAGCGCCACGATGGACGCGGGCAAGCGCGGCGAGTTGTTCGGCGAACTGCTGCAGCGGATCGGGTCCGGTGCATTGACGTTGCCGGTCGAGGCGATGTACTCCTTCGACGAGATCTCCGCCGCGGCGCGGGCGAACATGGAGCCGCGGGTGGGGAAGGTGCTGCTGCGTCCCTGACCCGGCGATAACCTCGTGCGCGTGAGCGAGCAGAACACTGAGGCCAACCCGTTCGACCCGAGTCAGTGGGACGAGGTCGAGGGCTTCGACTTCACCGACATCACCTACCACCGGGCCAAAGGGCTGGGCTGCGTTCGCGTCGCGTTCGACCGGCCCGAGGTGCTGAACGCGTTCCGCCCGCACACCGTCGACGAGCTCTACCGCGCGCTCGACCACGCACGGCGTACGGCCGACGTGGGCGTGGTGCTGCTGACCGGCAACGGCCCCTCGCCCAAGGACGGCAAGTGGGCGTTCTGCTCCGGCGGTGACCAGCGGATCCGCGGCCGTTCCGGCTACCAGTACGCCGACGGCGACACCGCCGACACGGTCGACGAGCGCCGGGTGAAGGCCGAGGGCGGGCGCCTGCACATCCTCGAGGTGCAGCGCCTGATCCGCACGATGCCCAAGGTCGTCATCGCCGTCGTCAGCGGTTGGGCGGCCGGTGGCGGGCACTCGCTGCACGTCGTCTGCGACCTCACCATCGCCAGTCGCGAGCAGGCCCGGTTCAAGCAGACCGACGCCGACGTGGGCTCGTTCGACGCCGGCTACGGCTCGGCGTACCTCGCCAAGATGGTCGGGCAGAAGTTCGCCCGCGAGATCTTCTTCCTCGGCCGGACGTACTCGGCCGAGGACATGCAGCGGATGGGCGCGGTCAACATCGTGGCCGACCACGCGCAGCTCGAGACCGAGGCGCTGCAGGCTGCGCGCGAGATCATGGGCAAGAGCCCGCAGGCACAGCGGATGCTGAAGTTCGCCTTCAACCTGTCCGACGACGGCCTGATGGGCCAGCAGGTGTTCGCCGGTGAGGCGACCCGGTTGGCGTACATGACCGACGAGGCGGTCGAGGGTCGCGACCAGTTCCTGGAGAAGCGGGAGCCGGACTGGTCGCCGTTCCCCTGGTACTTCTGATCAGCGCCTTCCGCGCAGGAAGTACGCCGCCGGCAGGATTCCGGCGGAGTTGACCACCGCCAACGCGGCGCCCCAGCCCACCTTGCTGCCGTTGACCTGGTCGGCCGGGCGGCGGGCCAGGTCGAGGAGTGCCGCGATGCGGCCGGCACCGTCGACGACGGCTGCGGCGATCAGTGCGGTGCGTACGGTCGGGTCGAGGTCGTTCCACCGTTGCTTCATGGTTCGAGTATTCAGTCCCGCAGGGCCCGGCGCAGCAGTTCGACCAGGGTCTTCCGATCAGTTGCGCTGAGTGACTCGCCGAGCACGTCGCCGGCCTCGGCGCGGGTGCGGTGGATCTCGTCGGCCAGGGCGGGCCCGCTGTCGGTGACGGACAGCTCGACGGCGCGCCGGTCGGTCGGGCTGGGGGAGCGGGTGACGAGCCCCTTGTCGACGAGCACGTCGACGACGTCGGTAACCGAGCGCGGCGCGATCCGCAGCTGCGCCGCGAGGTCCGACGGACGCAACGGCTCCTGCGCGATCACCCGCAGCGCACGAGCGTGGTGCGGCGAGATGTCGTACGGCTCGAGCGCGGCCATCGAGGCGCGCCGCAGCCGACCGGCCGCGGCGAACAGCAGCTCGGACAGACCGGCCTGTTCGAGATCGGGGGAGTGCATACGGGAATGATACGGGGCGATGCCGTGTTAGCCTCATTGTGAGGTAACCACATCAAATAAGGAGGCGGTCGCCACGACAGCCATCACGAACTCCAGCCGTCCCGGGCCCGGCACTCGCTCCAGCATGAAGGTGAGCAAGGCCGACCTCGCCCAACTCGACGAACATCCGGTGGAACTGCGCCGGATCACCCGACTCTTCACGCCGCACCGCACCCAGCTCTCGCTGGTGGTGCTGCTGATCATCGCGACCTCGCTGATCGGCCTCATCCCGCCGTTCATCACCAAGGCGCTGATCGACGACGCGATCCCGAACCACGACGTACGCCTGCTCCTGCTGCTCGTCGGCGGCACCCTCGCGGTCGTCGTGGTCACCCAACTCTTCGCGGTGCTGCAGACCTGGATGTCGACCCGTATCGGCCAGCGCGTGATGCACACGCTGCGCACCGACCTGTTCGCCCACCTGCAGCGTCAGCCGCTCGGCTTCTTCACCCGCACCCGCGGTGGTGAGCTGCAGAGCCGCCTGACCAACGACATCAACGGCATGCAGGGCGTGGTGACCGACTCGGCCACCTCGATCGCCAGCAACGTCACGACCGCGATCGGCACCGCCGTCGCCATGGTCGTCCTGTCGTGGCGGCTGTCGCTGATCAGTCTGGTCATCCTGCCGCCGGCCATCTACCTGAGCCGCCGCGTCGCCCGCCTGCGCCGCACCATCCAGACCAAGGCGCAGCGCACGCTCGCCGACATGTAGACCCAGATCGAGGAGTCGCTGTCGATCAGCGGCGTCATGCTCGCCAAGACGATGGGCGCCGGCCCAGTGCTGACCAAGCGGTTCGCCGGATCCTCCGAGGTGCTCACCGAGCTCGAACTGCAGTCGCAGCTGGCGGGCCGCTGGCGGATGGGCACGATGGCGGTCATCTTCGCCGCCATCCCGGCTCTGATCTACCTCGCCGGTGGCCGGCAGGCCCGCGGCGAG
>JASLFY010000361.1 GCA_030150425.1 Yimella sp.
GCCGGTCAAGCGCGCCGCGTTCGGCCACATCGGCCGCGACACGGTGCTGGTGTCCCCGCTGATGCTGCAGGGCGTCGACCGGATCTCGATCGGCGACGGGGTGATCTTCCGTGACGGTGCCTGGCTGGCGACCGAGAGCGACGTGGGCCGGCTCACCGTCGGCGACCACTGCTATTTCGGCCACCGGGTCCACTTGCACTCCATCGACCCGGTGACGATCGGGTCGCGCGTCGTCGTCGCGGACAACGTGATGGTGACGAGCACCGACCACGACCGCCGCGACCGTCACGGCGCCCACGGCACCGGCCCTGTCGAGATCGGTGACGACGTCTTCCTCGGTCAGAACGTCGTCGTCCTGGGCGGCGTACGCATCGGTGACGGTGCGACGGTCGCCGCGGGCGCCGTCGTGACCAAGGACGTCCCGGCGGGCGCGATCGTCGGCGGCGTGCCGGCGAAGCTTTTGCGCGGGGGAGATGCATGACCCGGCTGCTGCTGGTCACGCCGGTCTTCCACGGCTACGGCACCTCCATCGCCGAGTCGTTCGAACGGATCGGATATGACGTCGCCGTCCACGAGTACGACCGCGTCGGCTCCAAGTCGGTGAAGGCCTGGAACAAGGTGCGGCACGAACTCCCGTCGAAGCTGCGCGGCGACGACCTGCACCAGTCGACCGAGGCGATGTCGGCCCGGGCGGTGGAAGCGATCCGCACCCACCTCCCGGACATCGTGTTGGTGATCCGGGGCGACGTCTTCGACGAGGACTTCTGGACCGTCGCGGCCGGCGACGGACGGCGCGCCGCGATCTGGCTGTACGACGAGGTGCGCCGCACCCCGCGCTTCGACCGCGAGATGGTCTCGCGCTACGCCGCGTTCGCGACGTACAGCCCGTTGGACGCGCAGGCGTTGACCGCCGCCGGGATCCCGACCACGTACGTCCCCACCGGATTCGACGACCGGCGGCCCGTACGTCCGCCGTCGGCGCCGTTGGACCTGGTGAACTTCATCGGTGCGCCCCTGCCGGGACGGATCGCGGCGCTGCGCCAGCTGCTCGACGCCGACGTCCCGGTGCGCGCGTGGGGGCGCGGCTGGTCGGACCACCCGGTCGACCGGGCCCGCACCTGGCGCGCGCGGGGCAGGGGGATCCCGAACGCCCGCGACGTCCCGGGGGACGAGGCGCTGGCGATCATGCGCGATTCGGCCGCGACGCTGAACGTCCACGGCGACCAGGACGGCCTGACGATGCGCACCTTCGAGTCCTGCGGCGTCGGCGGCGTGCAACTGATCGACCGACCCGACATCGGTGAGTTCTACGAGCCGGAGCGGGAGGTGCTGGTCTTCGAGAGCCCCGAGGAGCTGGTCGAGCAGGCGCGCCGCGCGCTGCAACGGCCGCAGGACTTCACCGAGCTGCGCGAGCGGGCGCGGCAGCGGACGCTGGCCGAGCACACCTTCGTGCACCGGGCCAAGGAGCTGGAGAAGCTGTGGGCGTGAGCGACACCGCGGTGGTGCTCGCTCCCGATCTCGCTGCGCGCGGGGGAGCCGAACGAGTCGCCGTGGCGGCAGCGGCCGTGTTCGCCGAGGCGGGCTTCCGGTCGGTGGTCCTCTCACCGGGGACGGCTGGTGACGGCGCCTCGCTGAGCGCGTACTTCGGACTCGACCTCTCCGGCGTCGAGTTCCGCTCTCTCCCGGCCGATCCCAGTTGGACTACTGGGTTGCCGACCGAGCTGCGTGAAGT
This sequence comes from Yimella sp., assembly GCA_030150425.1. Taxonomy (GTDB): domain Bacteria; phylum Actinomycetota; class Actinomycetes; order Actinomycetales; family Dermatophilaceae; genus Yimella. Next base: position 1,733 of record JASLFY010000361.1, read on the forward strand.
CCTTGCCGAACACCGGTGGTCGGCGGCGGCGCGGGCGCTGAATCCCGCAGTGCTCTTCGCGGCCCTGTTCTACAGCGAGCCCGCACCGGTCGGACGGGTCAGCTACTACTACACGCATTTCCCGCACCGACGGTCCGTGCGGACGCGGGGCCGAACCCACGCGGCGTACATGGATTTCACCCGCCGATTGCACCGACTGCTGGTGGGCCGGGGTCGCGTGTTCCCCGGCGGGTACACGAGGGTCTTCGCCAACTCGGACTTCTCCGCTGCTCACGTGCGTGAGCGGTGGGCCGTGGACGCCGACGTCCTGGCGCCGCCGTGCAGCATGTTGGCGGCCCCGATCGACGGTCCGCGCAAGCCGTGGATCCTCTCCGTGGGGCGCTTCCAGGACCGCGGTCCGGGGGCACCGCACAAGGGCCAGGACGCCCTGATCGAGGCGGTCGCCGGAATGCCCGACCTGGTCGCGCAGGGGTGGGAACTGCATCTCGTCGGCAGCGTCGGGTCGACCGCCGAACTCGCCAGGTTGCAACGTCTGGCCGACGGCTTGCCCGTCCGCTTTCACCCTGATGCCACATTCGCGGAGTTGTCCGCACTGGCCGCGCAGGCGTCGATCTTCTGGCACGCCCAGGGCTACGGCACGGACGAGACGGCCGAGCCGCAGGCGCAGGAGCACTTCGGGATCACGGTCGTCGAGGCGATGTCGGCAGGCTTGCTTCCGGTCGTGTACGACACCGCCGGCCCCCACGAGATCGTGGGGCCGGTCGCGGGAGCGGGTCGCTGGCGGACGCTCGACGAACTTCGCTCGGAGACACTGAGATTGGTCGATCTGGGGGACGAGACGACGCTGGAACTGCGGGTCGACTGCGTCGCCCGGGCCCGGGAGTTCGACGGTCCCGCGTTCGCTGCTGCCTTGCGGCAGGCGCTCGATCATGATCGCTGACACCACAGGACTTGCGCCGGAAGTCACCGTCATCGTCGTTTCGTACAACCACGCCGAGTTCGTGGTGGAGGCGCTCGACTCGATCCGGGACCAGACCCGCCCGGCGGCGCGGGTGCTGGTCATCGACGACGCGTCGACCGACGACACGCCTGCCGTCGTACGCCGATGGATCGCCGCCCACCCCGGGATCGCTGAGTTCGAGCCGCGCGGTCGGAACGGCGGATTGTGCGCCGCTCTCAACACCGGACTGGCCTCCGTGCGAACACCGCTCTACACCTACCTTTCGGCCGACGACCGGATGGCGCCGAACCGACTGGAACGGCAGGTCACCGCCTGGACGACGGACGGTTCTCGTGCAGTGGCGGTGTATTCCGACGCACGCCGCATCGATCGCTCCGGACGGGAATTGCCGCCGACGTACCGCGTGCAGCACGACTGGCCGGCCGCCGACCAACTGTCCGGATCGATCCACACCGCGTTGTTGAAGCACTGCTGGATTCCGGCGGCGTCGGTGCTGCTCGACACCGCCGCCGTCCGCGCGGTCGGGGGATACGACGAGCGGTGGTTCTTCGAGGACTACGGCCTCTGGTTGCGTCTCGCGGCGGACGGGCAGTTCCTGGTGGTGGACGAACCTCTGGTCGATTTCCGCGAATTGTCGGACTCACTGGGCCATCGGCGGTTCGTCGAGGAGGACCTCGGCTTTCTGGAGTCACGGGTGGGGATCCGTGCCGACCACTTCGGGGTGTCGTCCGAGGGTGACGCCTACCTGCGGATCGCGTTGCCCCCGTTGGCGATCCGTCTCTGGCAGCGAGGTGGCGACCCCACGCTCGTCAGGAAGGCGCTGCGCAAGTCCGCGCGAGGCGTCGATCTCAACCTGCGGTTGCGCTCGGCGCTGATCGCTCTCGGAGTGAGCCGCGAGCCGGCCGTGTTGACGAGGGTCTCGACGGTTGCAGCAGCGTTCAGGGAGCGGCGGACTCGTTGAGCCGGTGAACCGAGCACGCCTCGAACAGTTGCTCCCACTGCTCCGCGATGGCGGCGGGCGAGAACTGTCCGGCTCGACGGTGCGCGGCCCCGCCGAGCACGTCGAGATGGGCGGGATTCGCCAGGAGGTCGCGAAGTTCGGCGGCGTACGCGTTCTCGTCCGCGGGGCGGATCAGCACCCCGGCGCCGCCGGAGAGCAGGTCGCGCAGGCCGGGTGAACAGTCGAAGGCCATGGAGGGCACGCCCATGGTCGCCGCCTCGAGCACCGACATGCCGAACCCCTCGTACGTCGAGGTGAGCAGATTCAGC
>JASLFY010000001.1 GCA_030150425.1 Yimella sp.
ATCTCGCGGGCGATCGTGCACGCCCACGGCGGCACCCTCGTCGCGCACAGCGACGGACCGGGGACCGGTGCCCGGTTCGTCCTCACCTTGCCGCGCTGATCCAAGGCGCTACTGTTTGCGCATGCACGCAAACACGCAAGAACCGATATGGGACGACGAGGTCGTCTCGCTGGCCGTCGAGGTGCTGCGCGTCCTCGCCGACCCGACCCGGCTGCACCTCGCCGGGCTGCTGCTCGACGACGAACGATCGGTGTCCGACCTGGCGGCGCTGCTCGACAAGCCGGTGCCCGGCGTCTCGCAGCATCTGGCCCGGATGCGGATGGCCCGGCTGGTCACCACCCGCAAGCAGGGAACCTCGGTGCTCTACCGGGTGGAGAACGGCCACGTACGCCAGTTGGTGATCGACACCATCGGTCACGTCGAGCACCTGTTGGACGCTGTGCCGGCCCACCACCGCCCCACCCAGGCGCCGCGATGACACACCTCCTGCAGCGACCCGCTCACGACGAGGGCCACCACGACCACCACCATGGACACGACCACGGCGGCTCCCCCTGGGACCGCCTGCGCCATTCACTCTCGGAGGTGTTCGGCAGCCACTCCCACGACGCCGCCGACCAGGTCGACGACGCGCTGGAGGCCGACGCCCGCGGACGTCGAGCGCTCTGGCTGAGCCTCCTCGCGCTCGCCGTCACCGCGGCGATCCAGGCGTTCGTCGTCGCGTTCACCGGCTCCGTCGCGCTGCTCGGCGACACGCTGCACAACGTCGCCGATGCGGCGACGGCGCTCCCTCTGCTGCTGGCGTTCTGGCTGGCGCGTCGACCCGCGAACGACCGGTACCCGTACGGCTACGGCCGCGCCGAGGACCTCGCGGGCGTCTTCGTGGTCGCGATGATCGCTCTGTCCAGCGTCCTCGCCGGCTGGGAGGCCGTCAGCCGGTTGCTCGACCCGCGACCCGTCGACCACCTGTGGGCGGTCGCCGCCGCGGGCACCGCCGGGTTCGTCGGCAACGAACTCGTCGCCCGCTACCGCATCCGGGTGGGGCGACAGATCGGCTCGGCGGCCCTCGTGGCCGACGGCCTGCACGCCCGTACGGACGGCTTCACCTCGCTGGCGGTGGTGCTGGGCGCCCTCGGCGTCGCGATCGGTCTGCCGTGGGCCGACCCCGTCGTGGGGCTGCTCATCGCCTTGGCCATCCTCAGCGTGCTGCGCTCCGCGATCCGCCAGGTGGGCGCCCGGCTGATGGACTCGGTCGACCCGCACCTGGTCGAGCGGGCGCGGGAGGCTGTCGGCACCGTCGACGACGTCGTCGCCATACGAGGGCTCCGGTTGCGCTGGATCGGCCACACGCTCCACGCCGACGCCGACATCGTCGTGCCGGCCCGATTGTCCGTGGCCGAGGCTGACGCGGTCGCGGAGCATGCCCGCGACCACCTGCGCGAGGTGCTCCCCCGGCTGACCGGCGCGGTGATCCAGGTGACCCCAGTGGAGGACGTTCCCTAGGCCATTCCCGCTCTCCGGAGCGGGGACGCGAGCCGGCCCCTCGGCGCCGCGGGTGAGGGCGCCGTACGGTTTGCGCCATGGACTCCTTCCTCTACGACGCCGTCCGCACCCCGTTCGGCCGCTTCGGCGGCGGTCTCGCAGGCGTCCGTCCCGACGACCTGGCGGCGGCGACGCTGGCCGCGACCGTACGGCGTACGGGGATCGACCCGACGCTCGTCGACGAGGTGGTGCTGGGCAACGCGAACGGCGCCGGCGAGGAGAACCGGAACGTCGCGCGGATGGCGACGTTGCTGGCGGGGCTGCCGACCTCGGTCCCGGGCAGCACGGTCAACCGACTCTGCGGCTCGTCGCTGGACGCGGCGATGATCGGCTCGCGCACCATCGAGACCGGTGACGCCGACATCGTGCTGACCGGCGGTGTGGAGTCGATGACGCGGGCGCCGTGGGTGTTGCCGAAGCCGAACCGTGCCTTCCCGGCCGGAAACACTGAGCTGGTCTCCACCACGCTCGGTTGGCGGATGGTGAACCCGAAGATGCCCGCGGAGTGGACCGTTTCGCTGGGTGAGTCGAACGAACAACTGCAGGAGCTGTACGGCGTCTCCCGCGAGCGCCAGGACGAGTTCGCCGCCCGCTCGCACCAACTCGCCCACGCCGGGTGGGAGGACGGGTTCTACGACGACCTGGTGGAGCAGGTACCGGGCACCGAGCTCACCCGCGACGAGGGCATCCGTCCCACCTCGACCGTGGAGTCCCTCGCCGGACTCAAGCCGTCGTTCCGCAGCGACGGCACCATCACCGCCGGCAACGCCTCCCCGCTCAGCGACGGCGCGTCGGCGGTGCTGCTGGGATCGCGGGCCGCGGCCGCGCGGATCGGCCGTGAGCCGCTGGCGCGGATCGCAGGCCGCGCCGCGCACGCCGTCGACCCGCACCGCTTCGGCTACGCCCCCGTCGAGGCGGCGAACAAGGCTCTCGCCAAGGCCGGCATCGGCTGGTCGCAGGTCGGCGCGGTGGAGCTGAACGAGGCGTTCGCCGTGCAGTCGCTGGTCTGCGTCGACGCGTGGACCGCGCAGGGCCTGCGCGACCCGGAGCTCGTCAACACCCGCGGCGGCGCGATCGCCCTCGGCCACCCGCTCGGCGCCAGCGGCGGTCGGATCCTCGGCACCCTCGCCAAGGTGCTGCGCGAGCGCGGCGAGCGCTACGGCGTGGCTGCGATCTGCATCGGTGTCGGGCAGGGGCTCGCCGTGGTGCTCGAGAACACCGCGGGCTGAGCCGCCGGCGAGGACGATGGATCCATGACCCGCAAACTCGTCGCGTACGTCCTCACCTCGCTCGACGGCGCCGTGGAGGATCCGCGGCGTTACTTCCCGCAGACCGACGCGACGGTTCCCGGACCGCCGGTGTTCGACGCTGGATCGGAGGCGATCGAGACGGCGGTGATCGACGCCCAGGACACCGTCTTGCTGGGGCGCCGCATGTACGACGAGTGGTCGGCGTACTGGCCCACGTGTGACGTGCAGCCGTTCGCCGACTTCATCAACACCGTCCCCAAGTACGTCTTCACCTCCACCCCGCTGACCTCCTCCTGGCAGAACGCGCAGGCCGTCCACGAGCCGGCCGAGCAGTTCGTGCGCCGGCTCAAGGAGCAGCCCGGCCGCGACATCGGCATCCACGGCAGCATCACCCTGGTGCGCTCACTCCTGGCCACCGGTCTGATCGACGAGCTCGTCCTCGGCATCGGCCCGGTGCTCGACCCGCAGGGGCGCCGACTGTTCGACGAGGTGAGCGCCTGGTCCCGTCTCCACCTCGTGTCGGCGACGCCGTCCGAGATCGGCACGCTCTGGGTTCGCTACCGAACCTCCGCATGACCTACATCCTGCTCGACGCCGCCGGGCGGCCGTACGAATCAGCGACACCGGGAGCGTACGGCGGCCATCGGCGCAGCCGGATCTACGGCCGACTGGACTGTCGCACGGCCCTGCGCGCGATCGCGCGCGGCGGTTACGTCGCACACCGGGTGTTCTTCGCGGACGCCGAGACCGCGGCCGCGGCCGGCTACCGCCCGTGCGCGGTGTGTCTGCCGGAGGAATACAAGCAGTGGAAGCAGCTAACGTTCCCGTCATGAGCCGCCGCGTCCTCGACCTGACCACCATGCCCGGCAAGGAGCCCTACCGGCTGCTGACCGGGCTGGTCATCCCGCGCCCGATCGCCTGGGTCAGCACCCTCGACGAGCAGGGCCGCGCGAACCTCGCGCCGCACTCCTTCTTCACCGTCGCGTCCGGGACGCCGCCGATCGTGCAGTTCACCTCCGTGGGGCGCAAGGACTCGCTGAACAATGTGGAGGCGACCGGTGAGTTCGTGGTGAACCTGGCACCGCGGTCACTGCTGGAGGCGATGAACACCACCGCGGCGACGGTCGGCCCCGAGGTGGACGAGTTCGAACTGGCCGGACTGACCAAGGCGGAGTCGACGGCGGTGCGCCCGCCGCGGGTCGCCGAATCACCGGCCGCGCTGGAGTGCCGCCTGCACCAGGTGATCCCGGTCGGCGACTCGTTCGTGGTGATGGGACTGGTCGTTGCGGCGTCGGTCGAGGAAGGGATGCTCGATGA
>JASLFY010000006.1 GCA_030150425.1 Yimella sp.
GAACAAGGAACGTCTGTTCAACGTGCTGCGGGTACGTGACGGTCTCGAACTGCCGCGGAACGCCATGCTCGACGTGATGGTCAAGCGGCTGCACGAGTACAAGCGCCAGACGCTGAAGCTGCTGCACATCGTGTCGCTCTACGACGACATCACCACCGGTGCGCTGCCGGTCGACCAGGTCGTGCCGCGCACGTTCGTCTTCGGCGCCAAGGCCGCGCCGGGTTACCACCTGGCCAAGGAGATCATCTTCCTGATCAACTCGGTCGCCCGTACGCTCGCCGCGGACGAGCGGGTCGACGGTCTGCTGTCGATCGCCTTCCCGGCGAACTACAACGTCACGCTGGCCGAGAAGCTCATCCCGGCCGCCGACCTGTCCGAGCAGATCTCGCTCGCCGGCAAGGAGGCGTCGGGCACCGGCAACATGAAGTTCGCGCTGAACGGTGCGCTGACCATCGGCACCGACGACGGCGCGAACGTGGAGATCCGCAAGCTGGTCGGCGACGACCACTTCTTCCTCTTCGGCCTGTCCGAGCCCGAGGTCGAGCAGCTGCGCGAGCGCGGCTACCAGCCGGGTTCGTTCTACGAGTCGAACGAGAAGCTGCGCCGCACCATCGACCTGCTCGGTAGCGGACACTTCACCGGTGGTGACCGGCAGCTGTCGGCGCCGGTCGTGGAGAACCTGCTGTGGCAGGACCCGTTCATGGCGCTGGCCGACTTCCAGTCGTACCTGGACGCGCAGGCTCGGGTAGACGCGGCGTACCGCGATTCCGACGGGTGGACCCGCTCGGCGATCCTGAACGTCGCGCGGTCCGGATTCTTCTCCAGCGACCGGTCCATGCGGGACTACCTGGAGCGCATCTGGCACGCCTGAGGCAGGTGGCGCGTGTAGCGTCGTCCCCGTGACTTCGGTATCAATTTCGACTCCGCGAACCACTCAGCCCCAGTCCCCCATCGGCCGGATCCCGGTGCAGGACGTCGCGCCCGCCGTCGACGGCGGCCGACGCCCCACCGCAAGTGTCGTCGGTGAGGAATTCGACATCACCGCAACGGTTTTCCGCGAGGGACACGACGCGGTGAACGCGACGGTCGTGCTCACGGATCCGGACGGCGCCGAGACCCTGCTGCCGATGACGTGCACCAACCCGGGCCTCGACGCGTGGGTCCGTACGGTGTCGGCCGACCGGGTCGGTCAATGGGCCTACCGGGTCGAGGGGTGGAGCGACCCGTACGGCACCTGGACCCACGACGCGACGATCAAGGTCGAGGCCGGGGTCGACGTCGAGGTGATGCTCGAGGAGGGCGCCCGACTGCTGGAGCGGGCCGCGGCCGAACCGGGCCACGACGAGGCGGCCCGCGGCACCCTCCGCGACGGCGCCGCCACGCTGCGGGACACCTCCCTCGACACCGCGAGCCGGCTGGCCGGGGGCACCGGCGAGGCGGTCGCGACGGTGCTGCGCGGCACCCCGCTGCGCGACGCGGTCTCCCCGTCGCCGACGATCCCGTGGCTGGTCGAGCGGGAGCGCGCGCTGACCGGCGCCTGGTACGAGATCTTCCCCCGCTCCGAGGGGGCGACGTACGACGAGACCACGGGTCGCTGGACCAGCGGCACCTTCGCGACGGCGGCGCAGCGCCTCCCGGCGATCGCCGCGATGGGCTTCGACGTCGTCTACCTCACCCCGATCCACCCGATCGGCGAGGTGAACCGCAAGGGCCCGAACAACACCCTCACCGCCGGACCGCACGACCCGGGTTCGCCGTACGCGATCGGCAGCAAGGACGGCGGCCACGACGCGCTGCACCCCGAGCTGGGCGACTGGGACGACTTCGACGCGTTCGTCGCGACGGCCGAGCACAACGGCCTCGAGGTCGCGATGGACCTGGCGCTGCAGTGCGCGCCGGACCACCCGTGGGTCGAGCAGCACCCGGAGTGGTTCACCACCCGCGCCGACGGCACCATCGCCTACGCGGAGAACCCGCCGAAGAAGTACCAGGACATCTACCCGCTGAACTTCGACAACGACCCGGCCGGCATCTACGCCGAGGTCCGTCGAGTGGTGCAGGTCTGGATCGACCACGGCGTGAAGATCTTCCGGGTCGACAACCCCCACACCAAGCCGGTCGAGTTCTGGCAGTGGCTGATCGCCGACGTGGCGCAGTCCCACCCCGACGTCATCTGGCTAGCCGAGGCGTTCACCCGCCCGGCGATGATGCACACGCTCGGCAAGGTCGGCTTCCAGCAGAGCTACACCTATTACGCGTGGCGCAACGAGGCCGAGGAACTGCGCGAGTACGTCGAGGACCTCGCCGGGGAGTCCGCGGCGTACATGCGCCCGTCGTTCTGGCCGACGACGCACGACATCCTGACGCCGTACATGCAGTACGGCGGACCGACCGCGTGGAAGCTGCGCGCGGCGCTCGCCGCGACGCTGGTGCCGACGTACGGCATCTACGCCGGCTACGAGTTGGTCGAACACGTCGCCCGACCCGGCGCCGAGGAGCAGATCGACAACGAGAAGTACCAGTTCAAGGACCGGCGCTGGGCCGACTACGAGCCGGGCGGGCCGAAGGAGGGCCAGTCGCTGGCCCCGTACCTCACCAAGCTCAACGCGATCCGGCGCGCCCACCCGAGCCTGCACTGGTTGCGGAACATCACCTTCCACGAGGTCGACGACCCGAGCATGCTGGTGTTCTCCAAGCAGCGCGGTGACGACGTGGTGATCGTGGTCGCCGCCCTCGACCCGCACGCCACCCGGCAGTCCTGGGTCCACCTGGACATGGAAGCCCTCGGCCTGCGGCCGGGTGACTCGTTCACCGCACACGACCTGATCACCGACGCCCAGTGGCACTGGGGCGAGCACAACTGGGTCCGGCTCGGCGTCGACGCCGAACCGGTCCACATCGTCGAAGTCCGACGCCACTGACGGGAGGCCCCATGAACAGCTTCAACATGAACCAACCCGGCCTGAAGCACGACCCGCAGTGGTTCCGCAAGGCGGTCTTCTACGAGGTCCTGGTGCGCGCCTTCGGCGACTCCACCGGCAACGGCTCCGGCGACTTCGGCGGTCTGATCAACCGGCTCGACTACCTGCAGTGGCTCGGCGTCGACTGCCTGTGGCTGCCGCCGTTCTACGCCTCGCCGCTGCGCGACGGCGGCTACGACATCGCCGACTACAAGGCGGTGCTGCCCGAGTTCGGCACCCTCCCGGAGTTCACCGAGCTGGTCTCGCAGGCCCACGCCCGCGGCATCCGGATCATCACCGACTTCGTGATGAACCACACCAGCGACCAGCACCCCTGGTTCCAGGCGTCGCGCAGCGAGCCGGACGGGCCGTACGGCGACTACTACGTGTGGTCCGACACCGACGACAAGTACACCGAGGCGCGGATCATCTTCGTCGACACCGAGGTGTCGAACTGGACCTTCGACCCGGTGCGTCGCCAGTTCTTCTGGCACCGCTTCTTCTCCCACCAGCCGGACCTCAACTTCGAGAACCCGAAGGTGCAGGAGGAGATGTTCGACATCGTCCGGTTCTGGATGGACCTGGGCATCGACGGCTTCCGGCTCGACGCGGTCCCCTATCTGTTCGAGGAGGAGGGACACAACGGCGAGAACCACCCCAAGACCCACGAGTTCCTCGCCGACCTGCGCCGGATGGTCGACGAGGAGTACCCGGGTCGGGTGCTCCTGGCCGAGGCGAACCAGATGCCGCACGAGGTGGTCGACTACTTCGGCACCGAGGAGGCGCCGGAGTGCCACATGTGCTTCCACTTCCCGGTGATGCCGCGGCTCTACTACGCGCTGCGGGACGAGAAGGCCACCTCGATCATCGACGTGCTGAACGAGACGCCGGCGATCCCGAAGGGCACCCAGTGGGGCACCTTCCTGCGCAACCACGACGAGCTCACCCTCGAGATGGTCACGCCGGAGGAACGCGCCGCGATGTACGGGTGGTACGCCCCGGACTCCCGGATGCGGGCCAACGTCGGCATCCGCCGACGACTGGCGCCGCTGCTGGACAACTCACGCGCCGAGATCGAATTGATCCACGCCCTGCTGCTGTCGCTGCCGGGGTCGCCGTGCCTCTACTACGGCGACGAGATCGGGATGGGCGACAACATCTGGCTCAACGACCGCGACGCCGTACGCACCCCGATGCAGTGGACGCCGGACCGCAACGCCGGCTTCTCCACCGCGGACCCGGGCAAGTTGTACCTGCCGGTGATCAGCAGCCTCGTCTACCACCACAACAACGTGAACGTCGAGGCGCAGATGGCCTCCTCGGCCTCGCTGCTGCACTGGGTGCGGGAGATGCTGTCGGTGCGGGCGGCGTACCCGGCGTTCGGTCTGGGTGACTTCCAGGTCCACGACACCGACAACGACACCGTCCTCGCCTTCACCCGCACCGTCGATCCGGACGAGGTGGCCGAACACGACATCGAGGTGCCGCAGCTGTTCTGCCTGAACAACCTGTCGTCGCGCCCGCAGGCCGTCACCGTGCAGTTGCCGGCGGAACTCGCCGGCGCGCGGCTGCGCGACATCTTCGGCGGCGGCCACTTCCCCAGCGTCGGCGACGACGCGACGATCACCCTCACCCTCGGCTCGCGGGACTTCTTCTGGCTGGCCGTGCGTCCCGCCGGAGGTGAGTGATGGCGGTCATCCATCGCGCCACCCTGCAGCCCACCAAGCTCGAACTCCTCGCGGCGTGGATCGGCGAACAGCGTTGGTACACGGGCAAGTCCGGCACCCCCGAGCTCACCTCGGTCGGCGGGTACCGGTTCGATGACCCGGCCGGTGAGGTCGGGGTCGAGGTGTTGCTGGTGCGGGACGAGAGCGTGACCCCGAGCGTCGTCTACCAGGTGCCGTTGACCTACCGCGCCGAGCCGCTGCCCGGCGGCGAGTGGGCGTACGTCGGCAGCACCGAACACTCCGCGCTCGGCACCCGCTACGTCTACGACGGCTGCCACGACCCGGTGTTCGTCGAGACGGTGCTCGCGACCGTTCTGCGCGGCAACCGCCAGGCCGACCTGGAACTGGCCGACGGCACCCCGCTGCCGGCGACCGTACGGGTGCAGGGCAGCGGCTCGCGCGACCAGCAGGTCCCCCGCATCGAGCAGGCCCGGGTGTTGTCCGGCGAGCAGTCGAACACCTCGATCATCATCGACACGGTCAGCGCCGACGGATCGGCGAAACCGTTGATCCTCAAGATGTTCCGGATCCTGCAGGACGGCCTCAACCCCGACGTCCAGCTGCAGTCGGCGATCTCCGCCACCGGCTCGACACGGGTGCCGGCCACCGTCGGCTACCTCACCGGGATGTGGCCCGACGCGGCGGTGCC
>JASLFY010000044.1 GCA_030150425.1 Yimella sp.
GTGGGCCACAGTGAACGACTGTGAGGCGCCGCCACCGCTGGGGCGCAGCATCAGGGCCCGGGGTGCGCCGACCGACACGATGGCGACCATGGTGTCCTGGGTGGACGCGCGGCCCTCGCGGTCACCGTGCCAGGCGACCGAGTCGCGACCGTCGCGGTAGAGGCACATCCCGGCGGTGGTGAACGGTTCGCCGAGCTCGCCGGCGTAGTAGGTCGACAGCTCCGAACGGGCTTGTCGCAGAACGGGATCGGGCCAGTCCTCGTGGGCCGAGTAGAAGCGCAGCAGGCGCGGGGTGGCGACCTCGCGGTCGTACATCATCCGTCGTTCCTCCCGCCAGTCGACGCCCGCGCTGCCGCCGAGCATCAACCTCCCGAACAGTTCGTCGGCGCCGGTCAACCACCCCGGGCGCAGGTCGACCCACGCGCCCCGGGTGAGGGTGGTGCGGCGTACGGCTCCGGTCAGCGGACGCAGCCCGATCGCGTCGTCCTGGTCGAGGAGCGAGCCCTGCAGCGCGTAGAACATGTGTTCGATCGTACGCCTCCCGCGCCGGATGAGCGCGGCTCTGCGGCATCCGCGCGCCCGGTGGCCCGCGCAGATGTCGAAAACTCGCGCGCATTCGCGCCGACGACCGGCGCAGGATGGACCACGTGACGATCACCGACACCGATTTCCGCGCCCTCGCCCGCAGCTCCCCGTGGCTGTGGCGTTCGCTCGAGCTGGTCTGGAACGAGGGGTCGCGCGTGTGGTTGTCACGCCCTGCCCGCTGCGTCTGGCAGGACCTGGACGGTCTCAGGCGCGTCGCGGAGAGTCCGAGCGACGGGCGATCGGTGTTCGGGTGGTCCGACGACGGTTCGCCGCTGACGGGTGAGGCCGCCACTCGCGCGTTCGGCAACTTCCGCTTCTTCGACGAGGTCGACGTCGAACGGCGCACCGACGGACTGGTCGCGGGGCGGCCCACCGATCCGTTGCTCGCCGGGCCGAGTCAGCCGATGGTCGACGGCTACTTCTCGGTCGCCGCCGTCGACCCGGTCGAGCTCGCCGAGCAGGTCGAGCTCAGTGACGTACGGACCGAGACCTGGCGGAAGCGGGAGACCTGGGTCGCCCGGTGTCGCCCGATGGCCGAGTACGAACCCCGTTGCGGTTGCTGCGCGCTGCTGCCGGATCTGCGGTTGGCGGAGTTGGAGTGGGGCGAGGAACGGGCCGCCGACATGACCTTCCCGGACGACGTGGAGATCTGGCTCGACCGACAGACCGGGGTGATGGTGCGCTGGCTGCCCAACGGCGGTCCCCGCGTGCCGGTCGAGGTCGAGATCGTCGCCGTCGACGACCTCGCCGGCTTCGAGTCCGCGTGGTCGCGCGCTAGCTCGCAGTGACCTCGAGCAGCGCCTGCGCGGCGGCGAAGCCACCCAGGCCGCTGACGCCACCGCCGCGGCGGCTGCCGGCGCCGGCCAGCAACACCCCGTCGTACGCGGTGTCGACGCCCCAGCGCTGCGCTGCGGTGTTCAGCGGCGCGTCGTCGTCGGCCCAGGGCCACGTCAGCGGTGCGTGGAAGATGTTGCCGCCGGGCATCGCGAGTGCGTCCTGCAGGTCGCGGGTGGTCTTGGTCTCGATGCACGGGTTCCCGTCGCGGTCGCGCATCACGACGTCCTCGATCGGCTCGGCGAGCACCGAACTGAGCGAGTCGAGCACCTCGCGCTGGAGCCGGTCACGGATGTCGGACGGCGCGCCGTCGAGCAAGCGGTCCGGCGTCTGCAGGGTGAACACGGTCAGCGTCTGCGCGCCGGATTCGCGCAGCTGCGGCGACAGGATGCTCGGGTCGGTGATCGAGTGGCAGTAGATCTCCGCCGGCATCGGCGTCGGGATGCTGCCGGATTCGGCTGTGCGGTAAGCGGATTCGAGCTGGCTGTAGAGCTCGTTGATGTGGAACGTCCCGCCGAACGCCGCCTCGGGGGCGAGTGCGGAATCCTTCAGCCGAGGGAGTCGGGACAGCAGCAGGTTGACCTTCACCTGTGCTCCTTCGACCCGGTCGGACGAAGAGGTCTGCATCAGTTTGTCCAACACAGACGGCGCGGCCGCCCAGACCACGTCGGCGGCCGTGGCGCGGTGCTCGGTGGCGCCGTCGGTCCAGGTCACCGCGCCCTGTTCGACTCCGGTCACGGTGGCTCCGGTGACCAGCTCGGCACCTGCGCCGCGGGCGATGTCGGCCAATTGCGCGGGCACCTGGCCCATGCCGCCGATCGGCACGTCCCAGTCACCGGTGCCGCCACCGATCACGTGGTAGAGGAAGCAGATGTTCTGGCGCAGGTCGGTGCCGTGGGCGGCGGCGTACGTCGAGATCAGTCCGTCGGTCAGCACCACGCCGCGGACGAGGTCGCTGCTGAAGGTGGACTCGATGACCTCGCCGAGCGGGCGGTCGACGAAGTCGCGCATCAGCGCGGTGTCGCCGACGAGGGCGTCGACCTCGCTGCGTCGGCGCAGGGGTTCGGTGACGGTCGGCCAGAGGGCCTGGGCGAGGCGGTGCGTACGGCCGTAGAACTCGTCCCAGCGGGCGGCGTCGTCCGCGGCACCGATCGCGGCGAACGAGGCGCGCGTGGCAGCGGTGTCCTGGT
>JASLFY010000075.1 GCA_030150425.1 Yimella sp.
ATCTCGCGCTCGAGGTAGTAGCGACGCTCCTCGTCGAGCAGATCCCACTTGTTGAAGGCGACGACCAGCGCGCGTCCGGCGTCGATGACCTGCTGGACGACCCGGATGTCCTGCTCGGCGATCGACTCCTCGGCGTCGATCAGCACCACCGCGACCTCGGCCTTCTCGATCGCCGTCTGGGTGCGCAGCGATGCGTAGAAGTCGGCGCCGCGGGTCTGGTGGACCCGGCGCCGGATGCCGGCCGTGTCGACGAAGCGCCAGGTGCGGCCGGCCAGTTCGATGAACTCGTCGACGGGGTCGCGGGTGGTGCCGGCGACGTTGTCGACTACGACGCGGTCCTCACCGGCCAGCTTGTTCAGCAGCGAGGACTTACCGACGTTCGGGCGGCCGACCAGGGCGACACGGCGCGGGCCGCCACGCTGGTAGGCGCCGGCCACGGCCGACGTACGGGGAAGGACGTCGAGCAGCGCGTCGAGGGCGTCACCCGAACCGCGGCCGTGCAGCGCCGAGACCGGGTACGGCTCACCGAGCCCCAGCGACCACAGCATCGCCGCGTCGGCCTCCGTACGCTGGTCGTCGACCTTGTTGGCCACCAGCACGACCGGCTTCTTCGAGCGACGCAGCAGCTTCACCACGGCCTCGTCGTCGTCGGTGGCGCCGACAGTGGCGTCGACCACGAAGAGCACGGCGTCGGCGAGATCGATCGCCACCTCGGCCTGCTCGGCCACCCGCAGGTGGATGCCCTGGGCGTCGATCTCCCAGCCGCCGGTGTCGACCAGGGTGAAGCGGCGTCCGCTCCACTCGGCGTCGTAGGCGACGCGGTCCCGGGTGACGCCGGGCACGTCCTCGACCACGGCCTCGCGGCGGCCGATGATGCGGTTGACCAGCGTGGACTTGCCGACGTTGGGCCGTCCGATGATGGCGACGACGGGCCGGGTGGACTCCTCGTCCACCGCGTCGACGCCGGCCGTGCCGGCCGCGAGCAGCGCGCGGTCCTCCTCGCTGAGGTCGAAGTCCTCGAGGCCGACCCGCAGGGCGCTCTCCACCGCGTCGTCCGCCGATTCGGGGCTGTTCGCGGGGTCCTGCGCCGAGGTGTTGTCAGTCATTCCCCCAGTGTCCCAGGCAAGTCGCCGAATCGGCGAATCACCGGTGCCTCAGGCCTGTGGCAACTGCATCCCGGTCTCGGCGACCGCCGCGGTCACCTGCTGGGCGAGGCGGTCGCGGATCAGCTCCGTCGCCGCGCCGAGCTTCGCGCGGCCCGGCATTCCGTCGTACGCCGGCAGGTCGAACGGTTCGCCGAAGACGACGCGAATCGGCGAGCGCGGTTTCGGCCACGACTCGTGTCCGGCGCCGGTGCCGCGGGTGCCGAGGGTCGCCGCCGGGACGATGGTGGCGCCGGTCTGCAGCGCCAGCCAGGCCGCTCCCTGGTGGGCGCTCTCGACGGTGCCGAGGCCACGGGTCCCTTCGGGGAAGATGCCGACCGCGTGACCGTCGCCGAGCAGTGAACGGGCCGCGGCGAGCGCCGCGCGGTCACCGGTCTGCTGCTCGATCGGGATCTGTCCGACACCGACCAGCACCTTGCCCCACACGGACGTGAAGTACGACTTCTTCACCAGGAAGTGCACCGTACGCGGGGCGAGGCAGAACACGACCGGCCCGTCGAGGAAGCCCGTGTGGTTGGACACGATGATGATCGGCCCGGTGGCCGGCACCCGCTCGGCGTGCAGTGCGCGGCCGTCGTACAGCACCCGCGCCAGCCGCTGACCGATCCGGTGGCCGCGGTCGGCCCACCCGCGGTCGAAGGCCGCCCCGTCGGGGCCGGCGGCGGTCATCCGTCCAGGCCGCGCTGCACGAGCGCGCGGACCGCGGCTGCGGATTCCTCGAACGTCATGTCGGAGGTGTCGACGGTCGTGACGCCGTCGGCGGCGGTGGTGAACTGCGACACGGTCGAGTCGGCCTTGTCGCGGTCGACGATCTGGGACCGGGTGGCCTCGACCGTCGAGCTCAGCTCGGTGGAGCGGCGGCGCAGCCGGGCCTCCTCGCTGGCGGTCATCAGGATCCGGACCTCCGCGTCCGGGGCGACGACGGTGGTGATGTCACGCCCTTCGGCGATCACTCCCCCGTGGTCGGCGGCCTCGGCGACCATCAGGTCGCGCTGGCGCTGCTGCATCACCGCGCGCACCCCGAGGTTGGTGGCGACCCGGGCGACCTGCGAGGTCAGCTCCGGCTCGCGGATCTCCTTGTCGATGGGACGGCCGTCGACCGCGACCGTCGGGTTGCCCGGGTCGGTGCCGAGCTGCAGCGGGAAGGTGCGCGCCTCCTGCTCGACCGCAGCCTGGTCGTCGAAGTCGACGCCGCGGTCCAGGCACCACCAGGTCAGTGCGCGGTACATCGCGCCGGTGTCGAGGTAGCCGAAGCCGAACTCGCGCGCGATCAGCTTGGACACCGACGACTTGCCGGTGCCGGACGGCCCGTCGATCGCCACCCGGATGTTCCTGCGCTCGTCATTCATGAACCCGCCAACCCTTCTGAGTCAATTCGTCCCGCAGTCGTTCGACCGCTGCCGGCAACACCGACAACTCCGCCAGACCCACCGGTGCACCGGCGCCGTGTTCCAGGCGCAGGTCCTCCAGGTTGACCCCGGCCTCACCCACGTCGCTGAACAGTCGCCCGAGTGTTCCCGGCTCGTCCGGCAGCACCACGACCAGCGTGGCGTACGCGGTCGGCGCGCCGCCGTGCTTGCCCGGGATCCGGGCGCGGCCCGCCTGTCCGTCGGCGATCGTACGGGCCAACACCCGACGGGCGCCGTCCCCGGCCCCGTCGAGCAGCGCGTGGACCGCGTCGCGGACCTGTTCCAGGTCCTCGCTGAGGGCATCGAGCACCGGCGCGACGGCGGCGGCGTTGCCCGCCAGGATCTGGGTCCACAGCAGCGGGTCGCTCTCGGCGATCCGGGTGACGTCGCGTACGCCCTGGCCGGCGAGTCCGACCGCGGTCGTGGGCAGTTCGCGCAGCCGCGCGGCCACCAGGCTCGCCGCCAACTGCGGCACGTGGGAGACGGCGGCGACGGCGTCGTCGTGATCGGCGGCCGACATCTGTACGACCGCGGCGCCGGTCGCCTCGGCGACCCGACGGACCGCGGCAATGCCTTCATCTGTGTTGCCCTCGATCGGACAGATCACCCAGGTACGGCCGTCGAACAGGTCGGCCCGCGCGGCGACCGCGCCGGAGCGTTCCCGACCGGCCATCGGGTGGGACCCGACGTACCGGTCCAGGTCGTCGCCCGCGGTGGCGCGTACGTCGTCCAGCACCCGCTGCTTCACCGACGCGACGTCGGTGACGACGGCCGCGGGCCAACGGCGAAGCGCGTCGACGACCACCCGGGCCGCGACATCCGGTGGTGCGGCGACAACGACAAGATCGGGTTGGTCGGGCCAGCCGTCGTCCTCACTCCGGATCCGGCCGGCGCCCAGGTCCTGGGCGATGGCGGCAGCGGTCGGCGACGGGTCCTCGAGGGTGACCTCGACGCCCGTGGCGCGCAGGGCGAGACCGATCGAGGTTCCGATCAGTCCGCACCCGATGATGTGCACCCTCACGTGGTCCCCGATCAGAGACCGGCCGACTTGTAGAGGCCGGCGACCTCCGACTTGGTCAGCGGGCGCATCTTGCCCGGACGCAGGTCGCCGAGGCGGACCGGGCCGACGTCGGTGCGGACCAGCGAGTCGACCGGGTGGCCGACCTCCTCCAGCATGCGGCGCACGATCCGGTTGCGACCTTCGTGGAGCACGATCTCGACCATGACCCAGCCCGGGCGGCTGTCGATCACCTTGAACGAGTCGACCTTCGCCGGACCGTCGTCGAGCTCGACGCCCTCGCGCAGCTGCTTGCCGATGTCTCGCGGCAACGGGCCGGGGACGACCGCGACGTAGGTCTTCGGGACGCCGTAGCGGGGGTGTTGCAGCCGGTTGGCGAGCTCACCGTCGTTGGTGAGCAGCAGCAGGCCCTCGGTGTCGGCGTCGAGCCGGCCGACGTGGAACAGGCGCTCCTTGCGCATCACGACGTAGTCGCCGACGTTCTCCCGGCCCAGGTCGTCGCTCATCGTCGACACGACACCGAGCGGCTTGTTGAACGCGAGGTAGACGCGGCTCTCGTCGAGCACGACGCGCTCGCCGTCGACGTGGACGGTCTGCCGGTCCGGGTCGATCCGCACGCCCAACTCCCGGACGACCTGGCCGTCGACCTCGACGCGCCCGTCGGCGATCAGCTGTTCGCAGACCCGGCGGCTGCCGACACCGGCGGCGGCGAGCAGCTTCTGCAGGCGTACGCCGTCGGGGTCGTGGACGTCGATCTCCGGCTGCGCGGCGCGCTGCGGGGGCACCGGCGGGCCGCTGCGACGCATCCCGGACGTGCCGGATCGACCGCCGCCCTTGCGGACGCCGCTGGTGTTGCCGCTCTTGCCGGACGTGGGCTTCTTGCCGGTGGGCCGGCGCTTCGGGGAGTTCATGCGTTTCCTTGTTCGAGTTCGAGCAGTTCGTCGATCACATCGGGATCGGGCAGATAGGGCGCGAGGGCCGGCAATTCGTCCAGGGACGAGAGGCCGAGCCGCTGCAGGAAGTACGGCGTCGTTCCGTAGAGCATCGCACCGCCGTCACCGTCGGTGCCCATCTCGGCGATCAGGCCGCGGGTGGTGAGGGTGCGGACGACGCCGTCGACGTTGACGCCTCGGACCGCGCTGACGCGGGCCCGCGAGATCGGCTGTCGGTACGCGATGACCGCGAGGGTCTCCAGCGACGCCTGGGTGAGCTTGGCCTGCTGGCCGCCCATCAGGAACTTCTCGACCGCGGGTGCGTAGTCGGCGCGGCTGTAGATCCGCCAGCCGCCGTTGATCTCCCGCAGGCTGAAGCCGCGCTGTTGGGCGGCGTAGCCCTCCTCCAGCGCGACCAGGTGGTCGTGGACCTCGGCCACCTCCAGTTCGAGGGCGTCGGCCAGGTCGAGCTCGGTCACCGGTTGGTCGACGACCATCAGGATCGCCTCGATCGTGCTGCGCGCGCCGCCCGGGAAGTCGGCGACGTCGAAGCCCTCGGGCTCGGTCACCTCGGGAGTCGGTTCGGGGGTCGGCAAGGACTCGTCGAGCGGATCCTGCTGCGGCACAGGGTTGTTCGCGCCAGCCTGTTCGCTGTTCGTCTCGGGCATCTCCGTGTTCGCGTCGTCCGTCATGGCTTCTCCTCCTTCGGGGCGGGGTCGGGATCGGTGTTCGTGTCGGCGTCCGTCGGGCCCTCGTCGAACTCGGTGCTCACCTCGACCTGCGCGTCGGCGTCGGTCGCCCACCGGACGGTCAGGTCGCCGAGGGCTTCGTCCTGCTCGAAGACGATCGCCGCCTCCTTGAACAGCTCCAGCACGCCGAGGAAGCGGGCGACGATCACCAGTGTGTTGTCGGCGTCGGCGACGAGGTCGCGGAACGAGGCGACCCGCGCCGTACGCAGTCGGTCGGCGACGATCGCGGCCTGCTCACGGACACTGACCGCGACCTGGTGCAGGTGGGCCAGCCCGACGCTCGGCACGGGCTTGGGCACCATCGCGGCCGCCGCGATCCGCGCCAACTGCTCGGGCGTGACGTTGATGACCAGTTCCGGCAGCAGACCGGCGAACCGCTCCTCGAGGCCGGCCTGTCGGGCGGTGATCCGCCCGGCCGTCTCCATCCGTTGCGCGAAGGCCGCCGCGACGTCCTTGAACGCGCGGTACTGCAGCAACCGCGCGAACAGCAGGTCCCGCGCCTCGATCAGCGCGATGTCCTCCTCGTCGTCCGGTCCGGACTGCGGCAGCAGCCGAGCAGCCTTGAGGTCCAACAGGGTTGCCGCGATCAGCAGGAACTCCGACGCCTGGCCGAGGTCCCACGCCGTGGCGCCCTGCTGGGCGGCGCGGATGTGGGCGATGAACTCGTCGGTGACCTTCGACAGCGCGATCTCGGTGACGTCGAGCTTGTGCTTGGCGATCAGGCCGAGCAGCAGGTCGAACGGACCGGAGAAGACGTCGAGGTGCACCTCGAAGGGTGCGGACGCGGACCGTTTGGTGAGGACGCCGCCGGGCGTCGCCGCGGCCGCCTCTGCGACCGACGACCCGTCGTCGGCAGCCTCAGGCTGCGTCGCCGCGGGCGATGAGCTCACGAGCCAACTGTCGGTAGGCCTCGGCTGCGCCGTGGCTGGAGGCGAACTTGGTGATCGGTTCCGCGGCGAGCGTGGCGTCGGGGAACTTGACCGTGCGGTTGATCGCGGTGTGGAACACCTTGTCGCCGAAGTGGTCGACGACGGAGCGGACGACGTCGCGGCTGTGCAGCGTACGGCCGTCGTACATGGTGGCGAGGATGCCGTCGATCTCCAGGCGCGGGTTGAGCCGGTCGGTCACCTTGTCGATCGTCTCCACCAGCAGCGCGACACCGCGCATCGCGAAGAACTCGCACTCCAGCGGGATCAGCACGCCGTGGGCGGCGGTGAGCGCATTGACGGTGAGCAGGCCGAGGCTCGGCTGGCAGTCGATCAGGATGACGTCGTAGTCGTCCGTCACCGGGCGCAGCACGCGGGCGAGCACCATCTCGCGGGCGACCTCGCCGACCAGCTGCACCTCGGCGGCGGACAGGTCGATGTTCGCCGGCAACACGTCGAGGTTCTCGGTCGAGGTGTGCTGGATGATCCGGTGGATGTCGTGACCGCGCTCGACGAGCAGGTTGTAGACCGTCTCGTCGAGTTCGTTGCTGCGGACGCCGAGGCCCGCGGACAGCGCGCCCTGCGGGTCGAAGTCGACGAGCAGGACCTTGCGGCCGTACTCCGCCAGGGCGGCACCGAGGTTGATGGTGGTCGTCGTCTTGCCGACCCCGCCCTTCTGGTTGCACATCGCGATGATGCGTGCCGGTCCGTGACCGGTCAGCTTCGGGGGCGTCGGAAAGGACGGCAGCGGTCGGCCGGTGGGGCCGAGGTACTCCTGCTGGCTCACTGTTCTCCCGGGTCTAGACGTCGTTCTGGCTCGCGCCGATCAGCGGCAACCTTATCGCGGCGCGGCGTAGCCCCGTCCGGTTGCCTGCTCGTCCCTCATCTTGTCCGTCATCCCCGTCGCGTGTCCGTACGAGCTTGGCGGACAACCCTGAAGGCCCCGCGCGTTTGTCCGTCATCTCTGTCGCGTGTCCGTACGCAAATGGCGGACAATCTCCTCATGCGAACAAGCGGGCGAGCAACTCGTGGCCGAAGCGTTCGAATTCCCTGTCCCCGACTCCGTACGCCCAGACGGCCGTGCCGACGGCCTCGCCGACCAACGCTCGACGCCACTCCCCCGGCTCCCGCGGATCGGACCCGTAGCCGGCCAGGAAAGCAGCTTCCAGCCGCGGATCACTCGCGAAGTCCTGGCGAGCGAGTCGTACGAAGTCCTCGCTGCGCGGGCGCAGGTCGGCGCGTCCGAGGTCGATGACGCGTATCGCACCATCGTCGGTGAGCCAATTGCGTGGCTGCCAGTCGCCGTGGGTCGGGACCACCTCCGCACCGCCGGTCGGCCACGCCTCGATCTCGGCACGCACCCGATGCTCGATCGTGGGGTCGATGCGGTGCTCCATGTCCAGGAAGCGCGCGATTCGTGCTCGGAACTTGTCGTTCCACTCGGCGTCGAAGTCACTCGACTGTCCGTGGAGAACAGCGAGGAGGGCTCCTGCGTGGTGGAAGCTCGCCGGATCGGTCTGCGCTGGTGTGCCCTCGACCAGCACCCCGCGCAGGAAGCGTGTGACCAGAATCTTCGCGCCGAAGTCCGCATGAATCAGCTCAGGAACGCTGCCGGTCGCCAGCCAGGGTGCCGTCCAGGTGCGATGGGCGTGGATCTCCCGCGCGATGTGACGGTCCTGCTCGCCACCTGCCTTGACGATGAATCGCTCACCGTCACAAGCGAACTCGAGCACAGCCGTGTCGACCAGCCCCCAGCTGTGATCCTTGCGCAGCGTGGCCCGCGGCAGCCATCGGGCAAGAAGCTCACGCTGCAGGGAACTCAGTTTCGGCGCCAGGTCATCCATCCAGCCGAACCTACTCGAGCGGCTAGGCTGTCCTCGGCCCCACCGGGGCCACCACTTCAGGGGAATCGGGGGACATCGATGACCATCAGCCGCCGTGCTCTCGCCGGGGCCGCGCTCGGCGCCGGACTCGCCACACTGCCGACCGACCCGGCGCGTGCGGCGGTGACGTCGTGGACCGCGTTCGACGCCGAACAACGCGCCATCTCCGCGCGCTGCAGCAGTTTCGTGGCGCGGGTGGGCAGCACGGGTCAGTTCCGTGTCATCCACCAGACGAACCCGGAAGTGCTGATGCCGTTGGCCTCCAGCGCCAAGCTGTTCGTGATGCTCGCGGTCGTCCAGGCCGTCCGGTCCCGTCGCTGGTCGTGGTCGACCATCCTGCGGTTGGCGGCCGTCGACAAGGCGGCCGGGAGCGGCTCGCTGGCACCCCGACCGGTGGGCACCCCCTTCACCCTCCAGTCGGCCGCGACCCACATGATCCACGAGTCGGACAACACCGCCGCGAGCATGCTGATCCGTTACCTCGGCGCTCCCGCGTTGGCGGCCGCCGTCCGCGCCGCCGGCCACCCCGCTCCGACGAGGCTCGATCCCTTCAGCACGTTCCGTCAGGACATGTGGCTGAACTGGTCCCGGGACACCGCAGCTGCCACCGCCCGATGGCAGTGGGCATCCGCGAGCGCGGCGCGCAAGGTCCAGCTCGTCGCCCCGGCGAACCTCACCAGCGCCCACCAACCCGACATGGTCGGTGCCGTCCCCGGCTGGCCGCGCGGCCTGGGCTACTTCGCGACCGCGGGCACCCTTGCCCGGCTCCACCTGCTGCTGCACCACGCCGGCCTCGAGGCGGGCCTGTCGCCGGTGCGGGCGATCATGGCGAATCCCGACTACCTGATCACCAAACCGTCCACCTGGCACTACCAACAGTTCAAGGGTGGCACCGCCCCCGGCATCAAGGTCGGCAGCTGGTTCGCCGAGGGGACCCGCGGAACCGACGTCCTGGTGATGATGCAGGCGTCGACCGGCTCGGTGAACCTGACGCGGTTCAACGCACTCGCCACCTCCGCCGCAGGACTGCTCAGCCGGACCTGAGTCAGGTTGCGCGCGGGTGTGAGGTCACGAACACCTCGCGCAACTGCTGGACGGTCACCAGCGTGTAGATCTGCGTCGTGGTCACCGAGGCGTGGCCGAGCAGTTCCTGCACCACGCGTACGTCGGCCCCGCCGTCCAGCAGGTGCGTGGCGAAGGAGTGCCGCAGGGTGTGCGGCGACAGGTGTCCGCTCAGCCCGGCCCGCTCGCCGCACGCCTGGATGATGTTCCAGACCGACTGGCGGGACAACCGACCGCCGCGGTTGTTCAGGAACAGCGCGGGGGTGCCCTTGCCCTGCTGGGCCAGCGCCGGCCGGGCCCGCACCAGGTAGTTCTGGACGGCCTCCTTCGCGTACGACCCGAGCGGCAGGATCCGCTCCTTGTCACCCTTGCCGACCACCCGTACGGCGTCGTCGGTCAGGTCGACGTCGTCGACGTCGAGGCCCGTTGCCTCACTGACGCGGGCGCCGATGCCGTACATCAATTCCAGGATCGCGCGGTCGCGCAGCGCGGCCGGGGTGTCCCCCACGCTCGCCGCGGACAACAGGCGCTCCATCTCCCCCTGGCTGATCGCCTTCGGCAGTCGGCGGCCGGCGCGCGGCGGGGTAACGCCGGCCGCCGCGTCGGTGCTGGTGTCGCCCTCCAGGGCGAGGAACTTGTGGAAGCCGCGTACGGCGGCCAGGCTCCGCGCGGTCGACGAGGCGGCCAGCGGCCGGTGGTCCTCGTCACCGGTGCGCAGATGCGCCACGAAATCGGCGACCTGCGGCTCCCCCACCTTCTCCGGTGTGGAGATCCCTTGTCCGGCAAGGAATTCGGTGTAGCGCCCCAGGTCGCGGCGATAGGCGGCGAGGGTGTGGTCGGACACGCCGCGCTCGACCCGGAGGTGGTCCAACCAACCCCGCACACTGCGTTCGAGGGGCGTGGTCGGCATGCGCCGATTGTCCCAGTCCGGACGGATAGATTGCTCGCGAGGGAGGGATGTCCGATGAAGCTGTACGCCGAACTGC
>JASLFY010000200.1 GCA_030150425.1 Yimella sp.
CCACTGGCGCAAGGACATCGCGCCGACCCCGGAGGCGGGGCGCGCGCTGCTGGAGCAGGCCAAGACCCCGACCGACGGTCGGATCGTGCTGGTGCAGCAGGCGCTGCGCTCGGGTCTGTCGGTCGAGGAGGTCCACGAGGCGACCAAGATCGACCCGTGGTTCCTGGACCAGATCGAGCTGATCAACCAGGTGGCCGACCTCATCGCGGATGCCGACCAGCTCACCCCCGAGTTGCTGCGCCTGGCGAAGCGTCACGGCTTCTCCGACGCGCAGATCGCCCAGCTCACCGGCAACCCCGAGGCGGTCGTCCGCGGGGTGCGCCACGCGCTCGGCGTACGCCCGGTCTACAAGACCGTCGACACCTGCGCCGCGGAGTTCGCGGCCCGGACGCCGTACCACTACTCCAGCTACGACACCGAGACCGAGGTGTCGCCCCGGGAGAAGCCGGCGGTCATCATCCTGGGCTCCGGTCCGAACCGGATCGGCCAGGGCGTCGAGTTCGACTACTCCTGCGTCCACGCCTCGTTCGCGCTGCGCGACGCCGGCTTCGACACGGTGATGGTCAACTGCAACCCCGAGACCGTCTCCACCGACTACGACACCTCCAGCCGGCTCTACTTCGAGCCGCTGACCCTGGAGGACGTGCTCGAGGTCGTCCACGCCGAGAAGCAGGCCGGCCCGATCGCCGGCGTGATCGTGCAGCTCGGCGGTCAGACCCCGCTGGGCTTGGCGAAGGCGCTGAAGGACGAGGGTGTTCCGATCGTCGGCACCTCGCCCGAGGCGATCGACCTGGCGGAGGACCGTGGCGCGTTCGGTCGGGTGCTGGCCGAGGCCGAGTTGCCCGCCCCGAAGCACGGCATCGCCTACTCCAGCGCGGAGGCGCTGGAGGTCGCGCGCGGCATCGGCTACCCGGTGCTGGTGCGTCCGTCGTACGTCCTCGGCGGGCGTGGCATGGAGATCGTCTACGACGACAACACCCTGGTCGAGTACGTCGACCGCGCCACCACCGCGTCGCCCGAGCACCCGGTGCTGGTCGACCGGTTCCTGGACGACGCGATCGAGATCGATGTCGACGCGCTGTACGACGGCACCGACATGTACCTCGGCGGGATCATGGAGCACATCGAGGAGGCCGGCATCCACTCCGGTGACTCCGCGTGCGCGCTGCCGCCGGTCACCCTCGGCGCCGAGGAGATCGAGCGGGTCCGCGAGTCGACCCGCCGGCTCGCCGAGGGCATCGGGGTGCGCGGTCTGATGAACGTGCAGTTCGCTCTGGCCCAGGACATCCTCTACGTGCTCGAGGCGAACCCGCGCGCCAGCCGTACGGTCCCGTTCGTCGCGAAGTCGACCGGGGTGCCGCTGGCGAAGGCGGCGGCCCGGGTGATGCTCGGCGCCTCGATCGCACAGTTGCGACAGGAGGGTCTGCTCCCGCCGACCGGTGACGGATCGCAACTGCCGGTCGATGCACCGATCTCGGTGAAGGAGGCTGTGCTGCCGTTCAAGCGGTTCCGCACCCGCGAGGGCGACGTCGTCGACAGCCTGCTCGGGCCCGAGATGCGCTCCACCGGTGAGGTGATGGGCATCGACACCACGTTCGGGTCGGCGTTCGCGAAGTCGCAGCTCGGCTCCACCAGCGGCCTGCCGAACGAGGGCACGATCTTCATCTCGGCCGCCAACCGCGACAAGCGCGCGATGATCTTCCCGGTCAAGCGACTGGCCGACCTGGGCTTCACCGTGCTGGCCACCTCCGGCACCGCAGACGTGTTGCGCCGCAACGGGATCGCCGCGACCGTCGTGCGCAAGCACAGCGATGGCCGGGGTTCGGAGGGTGAACCGACGATCGTCGACCAGATCCTCGCCGGCGACGTCGACATGGTGTTCAACAGCCCGTCCGGCAGCGGCGCGCGGGCCGACGGCTACGCGATCCGCGCGGCGACGACCAGCATGGACCGCCCGATCATCACCACCGTGCAGCAGCTGGGTGCGGCGGTGCAGGGCATCGAGGCGCAGCAGGCCGGTCCGTTCGGGGTCAAGCCGCTCCAGGAGCACGCGCGGGATCTGGATCTGTACGGCAAGAACCAGAACAGTGCTGCGCACGCCGGCTGAGGTCATCGCCACCCGGCGAACCGGGGCGTTCCGGCAGTTGACGCTGGTCGCCCCGGGCATCGCCGACATCGCGCGCGTGGGACAGCTCGTCTCCGCCGCGGTGGGCGGACCGGCGTCGGCGCTGCTCGGGCGGCGCACCGTGCCAATCGCGGCGGCCTCGCCGAGCGGGACGTACGGCGGCACCGTCGAGATCGTCGTCGACACCGACGGCGACGCGGGCATGCAGTGGCTGGCCGAGCGGCGTACGCACGACGAGATCGAGCTGATCGGCCCGGTCGGTCGACCCTTCCCGTTGCCGACCGGTGCGGTCGACGCGCTGGTCGTCGGTGTGGGTGCCTCGGCGGCCGCGGTGAGCTGGTTGTCCGGCGCGCTGCGTGACCGCGGGTGCCGGGTCGACCTGGTCCTCGCCGGCAGCGACGACCGCCACCTGGTCGGCGTCATCGACGCGCGCCGGATCGTCGGCAACGTGACCGTCGTGCAGCCCACCGCCGAGGCGGACCTCGTCGAGGGCCTCGCGGCGGTCGTACTCCGGCAGTTGCGGGCGCGGGAGATCTCGGTGGTCTACGCCGCCGGGGGAGCGCGCGAACTGGCCGCGATCGCGACCGCGGCGGCGCCGTCCGGGGTCGTCGTGCAGTGCTGTATCGACGCCGAGATGCCCTGTGGCACCGGGCTCTGCGGCAGTTGCGAGGTGCCGGTGGTCACCCGTACCGGTGACCGGCACACCATCCGCTGCTGCACCGAGGGTGCGGTCGTCCGCGCCGACCGGGTGCGCTGGCCGCTCTACCTGCAGGACCTGTCATGAGCGCCCCGACGACTGATGAATCGCTGGCCGTCGACGTCGGCGGCCTCAAGCTCGCGCTCCCGGTGATGGGTGCCTC
>JASLFY010000093.1 GCA_030150425.1 Yimella sp.
CCTCGGTCAACCGGCGCGCCCGGGCGCTCTCGGTGAGCACGAACGGTTGGGCCAGTCCGCGGCGCGGCGCGTCGACCGAGATGACCACGGCCAGGCCGGCGCGGCGGCCGTCCGGGATCCGGATGACGTCGCCGACGCCGAGCTTGGACAGCGCGACCGCGGCCGCGGCGCTGTTCGCCGCCGCCCGTCGTCGACCGAGCTGCTTCTCCAAGTCGCTCAGTTCACGGCGCAGCGCGGCGTACTCGCCGAAGTCGCCGAGGTGACACCGCATCGCCTCCTCGTAGCCCTCCAGGCCCTCCTCGTTGCGCTTGATCGCCCGCGCGTGGCCGACCACGGAACGGTCCGCCTGGAACTGCGCGAACGACGACTCGAGGGTGGAGCGCGCCCGGCCGCGGCCGAGGTGGTCGACCAGGTTGACCGCCATGTTCGGGGTCGGCACGAAACTGGAGTTCAACGGGTACGTACGGGTGCTGGCCAGTCCGGCGACCGCCTCGGGGTCGACGTCGCGGCCGTACAGGATCACGGCGTGGCCCTCGACGTCGATGCCGCGGCGGCCGGCGCGGCCGGTGAGCTGGGTGTACTCGGCCGGTGTGACCGGGGCGTGGGCCTCGCCGTTGAACTTCACCAGCTTCTCCAGCACGACCGTGCGGGCCGGCATGTTGATGCCGAGTGCGAGGGTCTCGGTCGCGAAGACCGCCTGGATCCGGCCCGCCGAGAACAATTCTTCGACGATCTCCCGGAAGGTCGGCAGCATGCCGGCATGGTGGGCGGCGAACCCGCGGGACAGGCCCTCGACGAAGTCGTAGTAGCCCAGCACCGCCAGGTCGTCCTCGGGCAGCCCGGCGATGCGCTCCTCCACCAGCCGGCGGATCCGGTCACCCTCCTGCGGCGGCACCAGTCGAATGCCCCAGGCGAGCAACTGCGAGACCGCCGACTCGCAGCCCACCCGGCTGAAGATGAAGGTGATCGCGGGCAGCAGCCCCTCGCGGTCGAGCGCCTCGATCACCTCGGCACGGCTCGGTCCACGACCGGCGCGACCCCCGCGTACGGGTCCGCTCGGGCCCTTGCTCGGGCGGCCGTGGCGTCCGCGCGGACCGCCGGCGTCCAACCGCGAGCCGTGTCGGTCGGTGTTCCGGCTCAACGCCGCGATCCGTTGCCGCAGTTCGGGGTTCAGGTCGTGGGAGTTCGGTTTGTCGAGGTCGAACAGGTCGACGATCTGCTGGCCGACCATCATGTGCTGCCACAGCGGGACGGGGCGGTGCTCCTCGACGATCACCTCGGTGTCGCCGCGGACCGTACGCAACCACTCGCCGAACTCCTCGGCGTTGCTGACCGTGGCCGACAGCGAGACGACCTGCACGTCGGACGGCAGCTGGATGATCACTTCCTCCCACACCGCGCCGCGGAACCGGTCGGCGAGGTAGTGAACCTCGTCCATCACCACGAAGCCGAGGCCGTTCAGGGTGTCCGACCCGGCGTACAGCATGTTGCGCAGCACCTCGGTCGTCATCACCACGACCGGCGCCTCGCCGTTGATCGAGGAGTCACCGGTCAGCAGGCCGACCTTGTCGGCACCGTGGCGGGCGACCAGGTCGGCGTACTTCTGGTTCGACAGCGCTTTGATCGGCGTGGTGTAGAAGGTCTTGAGGTTGCTGTGCAGCGCCAGGTGGGCCGCGAACTCACCGACGACGGTCTTGCCGGCTCCGGTCGGCGCCGCGACCAGCACGCCGTGACCGTCCTGCACCGCGCGACAACCGGCCAGCTGGAACTCGTCCAACGGGAAGTCGAAACCGGCGGCGAACCGTTCGAGGTGGGTGCTGTCGAAGGTGCGCCGGGCAGGTCGATCGGTCGCGGAAGCGGGCATGTCCGCAGACTAGGTCGTCGGAGTGCTCAGAGCGAGGAGGCGTGGTCGTCCGGCACGTCGAGCCAGGTCGGCCGTTCCTTCTTGCGACGGCGGTCCAGGAACCAGGAGACCAGCACCGCGAGGTAGAACAGCGCCACCATCGGGAACGCCAGCGCCAGCATCGACCAGGCGTCCGGGCTCGGGCTCATCATCGCGGCGAACACGAAGATCGCCATCACCGCGATACGCCAGCCCTTGAGCATGGTGCGCGCCGGGAGCACTCCCGCGGCGTTGAGGCCGACCAGGAAGACCGGCAGCAGGAACGCGATGCCGAACGCCAGGATGAACCGGGTGACGAACGTGATGTAGGTGTTCGCGTCGGTGTAGTTGATCGCGCCCTCGGGGGTGATCCCCAGCAGGAAGCGCACCGCGTTCGGCAGCGCGAACGTGGAGACGTAACAACCGAGCACGAACAGCGGGACCGCCGACCCGATGACGAGGTAGGAGACCTTCTTCTCCCGCTTGGTCAGACCCGGGGCGAGGAACGCCCAGATCTCCCACAGCCACACCGGGCTGCCGATGATCAGGCCGACCCACAGGGCCACCTTCAACCGCATGTTGAAGGCGCCGGTGACGCCCTGACCACCCCAGTTGAGGTTGATCGAGTCGTTGTGGCGCTGGTGGGCGAGGTCGACCAACGGACGGGTCAACCATTCGTACAGCGGGTCGAACTTCCACCAGCCGATGAATCCGCCGACGACGATCGCCAGGACGGCGATCAGCGCACGACGGCGGAACTCACGGAAATGTTCACCCAGGGACATCCGGGCTTCCGGATTGTCCTTACGGCGTAGCAGTGCCATCGACGGCGATCAGTGGACGCGCCGCGCGCGTCAGGCGTTGTGGTTCTGGTCGTCGCGCTGCGGGTAACCGTCCGGGTGGCCGGCCTGCGACTGGCCGTCGGTGGGCTGCTCGCGCACGGTCTCACCGTTGACCGTCTGACCGGCCGCGCCCGACTTGCCGTCGTTCTTCATCTCGCCCATCTCGCTCTTGAGGATGCGGGCGGACCGGCCGAAGGAGCGGGCTGCATCGGGCAGACGCTTCCAACCGAAGACGACCACGATGACCAGCACGAGGATGACGATGTGCCATCCGTCGAAGAGGTTGCGCCACATGTGAGAATCTGCTCCTTGCTGAATCCGGTCCTTGATGAAGCCGGGCGGTGCGTCCACCCGGGAGAACCGTCGTCAACTCTACGTGATGCACGCCGCATCGGCGTACACCGTCCGGCGCGGCGCGCGGCGTGTCAGGCGTACGCGGCCAGTGCCGCGCGGGCGCCCTCGACCACGGCCGTACGGGTGGCGGCGGGTTCGACGACGCGCGCCGCTCCCCCGAGCCGCCAGACCAGCTGCTCGACCCAGTGCAGGTCGGCGGTGCGCAGACCCGCCCGCAGCGAGCCGTCCTCGGCCCGTTCGACGAAGTCCGTCGGGTAGTAGTCGACGACCCACGCCGCCTCCGGCGCGAGGTCCAGCACCACCTGCACGGCGTCGTCCGCCGGGCGGAAGATCTGGTCGTCGAGTTCGCGCGGCCGGGCGTCGTCCGGCGGGGTGCCGTCGACGTCGAGAGTTTCGAGGTGCTCGATCCGGTCGACCCGGAACAGGCGTACGTCCTCGGCGCGGTGGCACCACCCCTCGAGGTACCAGTGGTCGTCGAGCAGCAGGACCCGCATCGGGTCGACGTCGCGCTCGGTCGACTCGTCACGCGCCGCGACGAGATAGCGCATGCGGAGCCGCCGGTGCCGGGTGAGCGCGTCCTGCAGCATCGGCAGCCACCGCGTGGCGGCTCCCTGCTGCGGGGTGACGACGACCCGGTCGGATGCGGCGGACGCGTCGCCCGCGGCCTCGATCAGCTTGGCGAGAGCGCGGTCGATCGCCTCGCGTTCCCCCAGTCCAGGCACCGCAGCGAGGGTCCGCAGGCCGACGATCAGCGTGAGCGCCTCGTCGACGCCGAGGCGCAACGGCCGGGCGATCGTGTCGGCGTTGCCGAGGAAGACCTTGCCGTTCTCCCACTCGGCCTCGATCAGGTCGTCGGGCAGGTGGCCCGGGGTCCCGCAGACGAACAGCAGGTTCAGGTCGGCCTCGATCTGGGAGGTGCTGACACCCAGCTCCCGGGCGGCCTCCTCTATGTCGATCCCCTGCCGGTGCATCAGCCAGGGCACCATCGTCAGCAGTCGGCCCAGCCGGCTGGTCGCGCTCTCAGCGGCCATCGGTCGTCTCCTGTCGGTCGAGTGCGGCCTGCAGCCGGCGGATGACCGCGGCCCGCAGCTCCGGCGGGTGGATGACCAGGGCGTCCGGCCCGTAGCCGGCGAGCTGGTCGGCGAAGATCTCCTCGTCGGTGAAGTCGATGTCGAGCTGGGTCCAGGTGTCGTCGACCTCGGCGACGCTGCGCGCGCGGTGACGCAGCGCGTGACCGGCGCCGGTCCGCACCCGCACGATCGCCGGGTGGGGTTCGCGCTCCTTCTCCGAGCCGGCGATCATCTCCAGCGGCTGGTGGTCGGCCGGGATGTCGTAGACGCCGGGGCGCCCGACCAGCCGTACGGGGCCGTCGACCCGGCCGAGCCGGAACACCCGGGGCGCCTCACGGTCGAGGTCGAACCCGGTGAGGTACCACCGGCCGTGCCAGTTGGTGACCGACCACGGCTGCACCCGGCGGGTTCCGGGCTCCCGTCCGGGTCGGCGGTAGGCGAAGCTGATCTCGCGTCGTTGTACGACGGCGTCCTTCGCCTTCGGGAACGCCGGCTCCGCCGTACGCACCCGCGGCTCGAACCCGACCAGCGTTGCGTCGTCGCGCTCGATGTCGGCCGCCTCCAGCTTGCGCAGGGCGGTCGCCGCCGGTCCGGCCAGGCTGGCCTGCTGCCAGGTGCGGCTGGCCAGGCCGAGCACCGCGAGCTCGTCGGGCTCGAACGAGATCTCGGGCAGGGCGTACTCGCGACGGTCGATCCGGTAGCCGGTCTCGTCCTCGAAACTGATGTCGATCTGCTCGGTGCGCAGCGGGATGCCGAGGTCGCGCAGTTCGTCCTTGTCGCGCTCGAACATCCGGTCGAACGCCTCGTCGCCGGTGGTCGCGCCGTACTGCGGCACCGCGGAGCGGATCTGCTGCTTGGTCAACGGTTGGCGGGTGTAGAGCAGGCAGATGACCAGGTTCAGCAGCCGCTCGGTCTTGGCCGCGGGGGTCGGGGTGCTCACCGCTGGCCCACCTGCACTCTCGCTGGGATCTCGACGCGACGCATGGGTCCGACGCTATCTCATCGGATCGCACTAATGTACGAGGCGTGATCTCGTGGCGAGCCGGTGTCGTGACCCGTATCCGCAGCAGCCGTCCGGAGGTGGTCGAGGTCGACGTACGGCTGTCGGAGCAGCCTCCGGGGCGGCTGCCGCAGGACGCCGCCGAGGTCCGCGCGGTGGCCTACGTCGACCTGATCGGTGAACCGGTCGTCGGCGACCGGGTGCTGCTCAACAGCAACGCGATCGACCGTGCACTGGGCACCGGCGGAGCGGCGATGGTGGTGGCGATCCCGGATCGGTTGCCGACTCCCCCGGCGCCCGACGAGTTGCCCGCCGGCCACATCGTCAAGGCCCGCTACACCCCGCTGCAGACGATGCTGCTCGGCGTCGACGAGCAGGAGAGCCCGCACCACGCGCTACTGGCCGAGGCCGACTCGATCGACGGCATGCCGGTGGTCACGGCCGACCTGCACTCCGCGCTCCCGGACGTGCTCTGCGGCATCCGCGACCTTCGACCTAAACTGAAGGTTGCGTACGTGTTGACGGACGGAGGCGCACTCCCGGCCGCGTTCTCGCACACCCTCTCCGTACTGCGTGAGGCGGACTGGCTCACCGGCGTCGCCACGGTCGGCCAGGCATTCGGCGGAGACCTCGAGGCGGTCAACGTCCACACCGGACTGCTCGCCGCCCGGTTGGTGCTCGGCGCCGACATCGCCGTCGTCAGCCAGGGCCCGGGCAA
>JASLFY010000157.1 GCA_030150425.1 Yimella sp.
CTCGATGCGCTCGAGGACCTGTGGATCCGGCTGACCTCGGTGCGCGGACTGCGGCAGCACTCCGGCTACCTACGTCGGCCGCGCGCCGGCGACCTGCGTACCCACGTCTACCCGACCGGCGGCCTGCTGCAGCTACTGCGCGACGAGCTGCCGAGCCGGCGGTTCGAGGACCTGCAGATCCCGTTCCAGTGCGTCGCCGCCAGCGTCGAGCACGCCATGGCCCACTGGTTCGACTCCGGCGAACTGGCCGGACCCGTGGTCGCGTCGTGCTCGGTGCCCGGGCTCTTCCCCGCCTTCCGGATCGGCGACGAGCACTACTTCGACGGCGGCCTGGTGCACTCCATCCCCGTCGGCCGCGCCCTCAGCCTCGGCTGCACGCGCATCTACGTGCTCCACGTCGGCCGGGTCGAGCAGCCACTGCGACCGCCGCGCTGGCCGTGGCAGGTCGGTCAGGTGGCCTTCGAGATCGCCCGTCGCCACCGCTACCTCGAGGAGCTGGCGACCGTGCCCGACTCGGTCGACCTCGTCGTCCTCCCGACCGGCGCGGACCGCTCCCCCGCCGTCTCGCTCGGTCAGATCGGCCGCAGCGCGATCACCCGACGCATCCAGGACGCGTACGCCGCGGCGTCCCGCCACTTGGACCGGGAGGACCGATGAACCTGCCGGTGTTGCCGCGCTGGGCGCGGCGCACGATCCGCGACCCGTTGTACGCCGTCGGCGCGCCCGTCGTCGGCGGGCTGCTCCTCGCAGCGGGCGGTGTCGCGCGCCTGATCGAGCTGCCCAGTCGACGCAAGCGCGCCTCCGGGCTGCTCTGGTCCGCCGCGGCGGCCGTACGCCTGGACTACTTCGTGTTCGTCGGCTGCATCAAGCTGTGGTGCACCGACCGCCCCGGCCCCGGCGACGAACTGCGCTGGAAGGAGCAGCACAGTCGGTTGCTCGGCAAGGAGCTGCACCGCTTCCTGACCACCGTGGACCGGCTGATCGGGCTCGACCTGTCGATCACCGTGCCGCCGCTGCGCAACGGCGAACCGCTGCTGGTCCTCTCCCGGCACGCCGGCGCGGGCGACTCACTGCTGATGGTCTACGTCATCACCCACGAGCTGCACCGCATCCCGCAGGTGGTGCTCAAGCGTGAACTGCTCTGGGACCCCGCGATGGACCTGGCGCTCGGCCGGCTGGACGCGTACTTCCTGCGCGGGAACGGCGTGACCCCCGACCAGCGCGCCGCCGAGCTCGGCGCCTTCGCCGACCGGATCGAACCGGCGGACGCGACGCTGCTGTTCCCGGAGGGGCGCAACTGGACCCCACGACGCCACGCCCAGGAGCTGGCGACCGCCCGCGAGAAGGGCGACGACGCGCGGGCCGAGTGGCTGGCGCGCAATCCGCGGGTGCTCTCCCCGCGCGCCACCGGCGTACGCCGCATCCTCGCGGCACGACCGGACATCCAGGTCGTCGTCGCGGGCCATCAGGGCCTGGAGGACCTGATGTCGGTGCGCAGCATCTGGCAGAGGCTGCCGCTGGACCGGACCCTGAGCATCGACCTACGCGCCGCCGAACCGCCCGCCGACGAGCACATCGAGCAGTGGTTGCACGAGGAGTGGGCCCGGCTGGACGCGTGGACCGATGCGCTGGACGCTCAGGCCTGACGGATCGCGAAACCGACCGCGTCGATCCGGGCGCGGGTCTCGCCGTCGGTCGCCAGGCGTTCACCGACCCGCTGGGCCAGTTCGCCGATGGCCGCCTGGTCGAGACCGGGGTGCAGTCGCAGGACGACCCGCAGTGCGCCTCCGTCGCCGGCCTCGCACTCCGCGTCGGCGACACCCGGCTCGTCGCGTACGGCCGCGGCCACGGCCGCGCGTACGTGGGCATCCTCGTGGGCCGGTGCCCACGGTCGCCCCATCGCCAGCGCCCAGACCATGCTCGGCCGCAGCGCGACGGCAGCACCGGCCACGTCGACCACCATCACGTCGCACCGTTCGCTGACCGCGGCCTGCGCGGCGCGCTGCGCCGTCACCGGGCTCGGGCGGGCCGCCGGATCCCAGGCGGTGAGGGAGTCCATCGAGGTGAACACCGGCAGCGCGCGGGTGCCGTCGGGTGCGACCAGAACCGCGACCGCCATGTCGGCCGCCTTGTCGGCGTGCAGCTCGCCCGCCTGGACCACCTCGGTGGGTTCGGCGACGATCGGCACCAGCAACCGGGCCGACGCGAGCGCGGTCATCAGGGTGCGGTCGTCGGCCTGCAGCGCGGCGACCACCTCCGGATCGGCGGACCCGTCGTCCTGGCCGAAACCGGTGTCGGTGACCTCGCGGCCCTGCCAGCTCTGCCCGGCGGAGTCGAACTGCTCGCTGTTCGCGTCCGGGGTCACGGGCGCCCGGCCGCGTCGAGGGCCTCGGGCAGGGCGAACGCGCCGCGGTAGAGCGCGGAGCCGACGATCGCGCCCTCGACGCCCTGCGGCACCAGTTCGCGGATCGCACGGATGTCCTCCAGCGTCGAGACGCCGCCGGACGCGATCACCGGCCGGTCCGTACGCGCGCAGACGTCCTGCAGCAGAGTGAGATTCGCGCCCTGCATCATGCCGTCCTTGGCGACGTCGGTGACGACGTACCGGGCGCATCCCTCGCGGTCGAGGCGCTCCAGCGTCTCGTAGAGGTCGCCGCCCTCCTGGGTCCAGCCGCGCGCGGCGAGGGTCGTGCCGCGTACGTCGAGGCCGACCGCCACGCGGTCGCCGTGGTCGGCGATCGCCCGCGCGGTCCACTCCGGGTTCTCCAGCGCGGCGGTGCCGAGGTTCACCCGGCGACAGCCGGTCGCCAGGGCCCGCTCGAGGGTCTCGGCGTCGCGGATTCCGCCGGAGAGCTCGACCTTGATGTCCAGGCGCTGCACGATCGAGGCGAGCAACTCGTGGTTGCTCCCCCGCCCGAAGGCGGCGTCGAGGTCGACGAGGTGGAGCCACTCCGACCCCTGGTCCTGCCACGCCTTCGCCGCCAGCCACGGGTCACCGAACTCACCGCCGGTGCCGGCGACACCCTGCACCAGCTGCACGGCGCGACCGTCGACGACGTCGACCGCCGGCAGTAGCTCCAGTCGGGGCGACTCTGCGTTGGACATATTCGAATCTCCTTGACTCACAACGATTTCAGCCAGTTCTCCAGCAGCTGCGCACCCGCGTCGCCGGACTTCTCCGGGTGGAA
Source organism: Yimella sp. (assembly GCA_030150425.1). Lineage (GTDB taxonomy): Bacteria > Actinomycetota > Actinomycetes > Actinomycetales > Dermatophilaceae > Yimella. Next base: position 3,189 of record JASLFY010000157.1, read on the forward strand.
CTGGGTGCCGCTGAGCGGCCCGTCCTCCACCGACGCCAGGAAGCGGTCACCGTGGACCGCGGTGGACAGCACGCCCGACGGCAGGTCCCGCCCGGCGAGCAACGGCGCGTACGAGTGGACGAAGTAGAAGCGTTCGTCGGCCAGCCCGGCCAACAGCCGCGAGCCCTCTCCCGGGGCGACCTCACTCCACCCCATGTGGGGCACGACCGCGGCCGGAAGCCGATCGACCTGCCCGGGCCAGAAGCCGAGGCCCGGACGCTCGCTGTCGCTGCGCTCGGTGGACCCGGTGAACATCACCTGGTAGCCGACGCACACGCCCAGCACCGGTGCGCCGCGGTCGAGACGATCGCGGACCAGGTCGGCCGCCCGCACCGCGGTGAGGCCGGCCATGCACGCGTGGAAGTTGCCGACGCCGGGGACGTACAGACCGTCGGCGGCGGCGACCGCCGTGGCATCGGCGGTCAGCTCCACCTGTGCGCCGACCCGCTGGAGCATCCGGACGACGGACCGTACGTTGCCGCTGCCGTAGTCGAGCACGACAACGGAGCGATTCGAACTCACTGGTTCTCCCGCAGCTCGGCCGCCATGGCGGCCTCGTCGCCGGCCACCTTCACGAAGTGGCCGACGGCCTTCTGATCCGGTTCGACCAACACAGCCTCGATGTCGGTCTTCACGCCCTGCCCGGCCAGCATGTGACCGCCGGGCAGCGCGAGCGTCTCGACGACGTCCTGCAGCACGGTCATCGGGCTGCCGGTGCGGCGGCCCAGGACGGCGCGCAACTGCGGTACGCCGGACTCGACCAGACCGGCGGCCTCCGCGAGCTGTGGCAGGCGCAGCGGCTCGAACCCGGGCACCGCGTCGGCGCCGTGTCCGGACCGCCAGCTCAGCATCCGCGGGCCGTGGCGCCAGCCGCGCGTCTGCAGCGTGACGACTGCGAGGTCGTCGATCACGAAGAACCCGACCGCGGTGCGCAACCGGGTGGGCACCGGCCGGTTCGCGGTGACGGTGAGCGCGTCGTCGTACGGCGCGGCGGCCTGGCTCGGACCGGCCGGCACGACCGCGGTCCACCCCGGCACCGGCACGACGTAGCTGGGCACCACGCCGCGGCGCACCCAGGCGTCGGCGAGTCGGCCGTCGGCGTGCAGCAGGAGCAGTCCGGGCAACGTGGGATTCATCGGATCAGAGCACGCCCTTGGCGCTCGGCACACCCTGCACCCGCGGGTCGCGCTGCACCGCGAAGCGCAGCGCGCGGGCGAGCGCCTTGAACTGCGCCTCGACGATGTGGTGCGGGTCGCGGCCGGACAAGACGCGTACGTGCAGGGCGATCGCGGCGTGGTGGGCGAAGCTCTCGAACACGTGGCGGGTCAGCGACCCGGTGTAGTTGCCGCCGATGATCGCATAAACCTGCCCCTCGGGCTCGCCCTCGTGGACGGTGTACGGCCGACCGGCGACGTCGACGACGGCCTGCACCAGCGCCTCGTCCAACGGCACGACCGCGTCACCGAAGCGGCTGATCCCGCTCTTGTCACCGAGCGCCTCGCGCACCGCCTGCCCCAGCAGAATCGCGGTGTCCTCGACGGTGTGGTGGGCATCAACGTCGACGTCGCCGACCGCCTGCACGTCCAGGTCGATCAGGGAGTGCTTGGCCAGGCTGTGCAGCATGTGGTCGTAGAACCGGACGCCGGTGGAGATGTTGCTCTGGCCGGTGCCGTCGAGGTCGACCCGCACCTTCACCGAGCTCTCGGAGGTGGTGCGCTCCAGCTCGCTGACGCGGTGGGGCAGCTCGCTCACGTTCGTCGCGTTCATCGGGTTCCTGCTTCCTTCCGGTCGTCGACCACGGCGGCCAGTGCGGACAGTACGGCGTCGGTCTCGGCGGGGGTGCCCGCGGTGATCCGCAGGTGGTGCGGGATGCCGACGTCGCGCACCAGCACGCCCCGGTCCAGCAGAGCCTGCCAGGTCGCGGCGGCATCGGCGAACCCGCCGACGAGGACGAAGTTGGCGTCGCTCGGCACCGGCGTCAGGCCCAGGTCGGTGCAGCCCTGCACCAACCGATCCCGTTCGTCCTTGATCGCCTGCACCATCGACAGCATCGTGTCGGCGTGGTCCAGGGCGGCCAGCGCGACCGCCTGGGTCACCGACGACAGGTGGTACGGCATCCGCACCAGGCGCAGCAGGTCGACGAATTCGGCTGCGGCGGACAGATATCCGACGCGGGCACCTGCGTACGCGAACGCCTTCGACATGGTGCGGGTGACGACCAGCCGCTCGCGACCGGGCAGCAGCGTCAGCGCGCTCGGGGTGCCCGGTCGGGCGAACTCCGCGTACGCCTCGTCGACCACGACCAGGCCGGCGGACGCC
>JASLFY010000181.1 GCA_030150425.1 Yimella sp.
CGCACCGATGCGGGCCGAGACGCCGGCGCCAGCAGGTGATAGGCCTTGGTGATCTCGGGGTGGAGCTCATTGATCAGGTTGACGCGGGCGGCGATCAGCTCCGCACCGTGACCGGCCAGGTGGCCGTCCCAGACATCGAGGGTTTCCAGGGCACCCGAATCTGCACCACGAAAGCGACTGGCGCCCGCCGACTTCAAGAGCGCGGTGCGCTGGCGCACGACTTTTTCGTAATCGGTGCGCACGCCACCCAGTCGCGGCCGCCGGGTACTGGCCAATTCATCGAGGTAGCGCCGGCGTTCCCCGGGGTCACCACGGACCAACGACAAATCTTCCGGTGCGAACAACACCGCCCGAAGGGCGCCGAGAATTTCGCGCGCGGACCGGACCGGGGAGCGGTTCAGCCGGGCCTTGTTGGCGCGGCCCGCGGTGATGTCGAGATCCACCGCCAGTTCGCGGCCGTCGTTGACGACGATGGTGGAGACGACGGCGCGGTCACACCCGGACCGGATGAGGGGTGCGTCCGAGGCGACCCGGTGGGAACCGAGCGTGGCGGTATACCACAGGGCCTCAACGATATTGGTCTTGCCGAAACCATTCTGGCCGACGAACACGGTCCGACCCGGAGCCAATTCCAGGTCGAGCCGCGGCCACGACCGGAAGTCGGTCAGACTGAGCTGTCGAACAAACACCTAGCCGGACTTACTGACCCTCTGCACGGCGTGGCCACCGAACTGATTACGAAGTGCCGCAACGGCTTTCATGGTCGGTGAGTCCTCCTGCCGCGACAGGAAGCGGGCGAACAGCGAGGCGGCGATGCCCGGCACCGGGACCCGCAGCCGGATGGCTTCCTCGACCGTCCACCGGCCCTCACCGGAATCCTCGGTGTAGCCGCTGATATCGGCCAGTTCGGGATCCTCCTTGAGCGCCTTTGCCAGCAGCTGCTGCAGCCAGGACCGTACGACGGTGCCGTTGGTCCAGGCCTGGTAGACCGCCTGCGGGCTCTTGATCAGCGGTTCCGCGGCGAGCATCTCGTAACCCTCGCCGTAGGCGGTCATCAGCGCGTACTCGACGCCGTTGTGCACCATCTTGGCGAAATGTCCGGCACCGACCGGGCCGGCGTGGACGAAGCCGTCGGCGAGATCTCCCTCGGGCCGCAGCGTCTCGAAGATCGGCATGACGCGCGCGACGTCCTCGTCGCTGCCGCCGACCATCAGGCCGTAGCCCTCGGTCAGGCCCCACACACCGCCGGAAACACCGGCGTCGATGAAACCGATTCCCTTGTCCGCCAACAGCTTTGCGTGCACACCGTCTTCGGTGAAGCGCGAGTTGCCGCCGTCGATGACCAGGTCACCGGCGCCGAGCACGCCGGCGAGATCCTCGATGGTCTCGCGGGTGATCTCACCCGAGGGCACCATGACCCACACCACGCGCGGCGCTTCGAGCTGTTCGGCGAGGGCCGCGAGCGACGGCACGTCACTGACTTCCGGTCGCGGGTCGTACCCGACGACTTCGTGGCCGCCACTGCGCAGACGTTCGCGCATGTTGAAGCCCATTTTTCCGAGGCCGATCAACCCCAGCTGCATGTGTGCGTCCTCCGCTGTTCTGGTCCGGTCAGCCCGGCAGGCGCACAGGCATCAACAAGTACACGTAGTCGGTATCCCCGGCGGGGAACGGACCGGATCCCGAGTACTGATTCTCCCCGGCGGGACGCAACACTGCAGGCTTGCTGGGTGTCGTGAACCCAAACGTCACACGATCGGCATGCAACGAACCCAGACCGTCAGTCAGGTAGGTGGGGTTGAACGCGATGGTCAGCGGTTCGCCGTAGAACTCCACCGGCAGGTCTTCCTCCGCGCGGCCCACGTCGTCGGCACCTGCCGACAGGCGCAGGACGTCGTCGGCGAACTCCATGCGGACCTGGGCACCGCGATCGGCGACCAGCGCGACGCGCTTGATGGCTTCGGCGAGCTCGGCGACGCCGATGGTGGCCACCGCGGTGTGCTCGGCCGGCAGCAGCTGACGGAACTTCGGAAATTCAGCGTCCAGCAGGCGCGTGGTGGTGCGTTTGCCGTTGCTGCGGATACCGAGCATGCCGTCCTTGCCGACGGCCTGGCCGGCACCCAGCGAAAGGTGCACCTCGGTGCCGTCGGAGCCGGACTTGGCCGACTCGGCGAGCGTCTTGGCCGGAACCAGCACGGCTGCTTCGAGATCCGGCACCGCCGAATTCCAGGTGAGTTCGCGGACCGCGAGCCGGAAGCGGTCGGTGGCAGCCAGCACGACCTTCTCGCCCGAGATCTCGACGCGGACACCTGTGAGCATCGGCAGGGTGTCATCGCGGCCGGCGGCAACGGCCACCTGGCCGACGGCCTCGGCGAAAACGCTCGCGGGCACGATGCCGGTCTCATCCGGCAGCGCCGGCAGCGCGGGGTAATCCTCGACCGCCATGGTCGGCAGCGAGAAGCGGGCGCTACCGCAGCTCAGCGCCACCCGGGTGCCTTCGACGCTGAGTTCGACGGGCTTGGCCGGCAGTGCCCTGGTGATGTCCG
>JASLFY010000187.1 GCA_030150425.1 Yimella sp.
GGCCGATCGGCCGGTCGCCTAGCACTACGAGGAGGGGCCGATCGCCCTGGCCGTGGTGAAGCGGAACGTGCCGGTCGAGGCGGTGTTGCGGGCCGGTGACGTCACCGCCGCGCAGACGGTGATCGTCGAGCCCTGACCGGCGCCCACGCGGATATGTGACTCAAATCACGTGTGCTCCGGCTTGCATTCTGCTAACTACAGTTAGCACCATGGAGTCGTGACGAAGAATCCGGTCAGCGATCTGGGTAGCTACCTGAAGGAGCAGCGCGAACAGGCGCAGCTCTCGATGCGTCAGTTGGCCGAGCGTTCCGGCATCTCCAATCCGTACCTCTCGCAGATCGAGCGCGGATTGAAGCGGCCGAGTGCGGAGATCCTGCAGGCGCTGGCCAAGGGTTTGCGGATCTCGGCGGAGCAGCTGTATGTGCGCGCCGGGTTCCTCGATGAAGCAGCGGGTGACTCGACGATCGACACCCGGATGGTGATCGCCGCCGATCCGCTGCTCACGCCGAAACAGCGCAAGCTGCTGCTCGACCTCTACAGCTCGTACGTCGACTGATCCGGCGACCCGCGACCCGAACGATCCGAACCGAAACTCCGAAACACCAACGAAGGGAGTGGCCATGGCCACCAAGATCGACTTCACCCCCCTCTACGCCGCCGTCGGTGTCGCCGACACCGCGATCAGCACCGTCCGCGACCGCGCGTTCACCGCGTACGCCGAGGGCAACCAGCGCGTGCAGTCCCTGCGCGCCGAGCTCAAGCCGTCCGCCGTCCAGGCCCGCGTCACCAAGGGTCTGACCGACGCCCGCACCCAGCTCGAGGCCATCCCGACCACCGCCTCCTCGCGCTTCGAGGCCGCCACCACCGAGGCCGGCGACCAGTACGTCGCCTACGCCGAGCGCGGCGAGCAGGTCGTCAAGAGCGTGCGCAAGCAGGTCGACGGCCTGGAGGCCACCACCAAGAAGCAGGCCACCCAGACCCGCGCCGCCGCGACCGCCCGCTTCAGCGCCGGCCGCAAGGACGCCGCGAAGCTGGTCGCCGGTGTCGCCGGCACCGTGGAGAAGGAGGCCCGCGAGGAGGTTCGCTCCGCCGCCGCCAAGGAGGGTGCCGCGAAGCGTCCGGCCCGCAAGACCGTGACCCGCAAGGCCGTCGCCAAGAAGGCTCCGGCGAAGAAGGCCCCGGCCAAGAAGGCCCCGGTCGCCAAGTCGACCGCGACCCCGGCCAAGACCTCCGCGACCCCGGCCGCGAAGTCCGCTCCGACCGCGGCGCCGAAGACCGACGCCTGAACGTTGCCCTTGGTCTTCTGACCGATGCGTGACGGTCGGCCGTCCGCTCCCCTCGGGGGCGGGCGGCCGACCTTTTTGTGTCGTCCGGTGTGCCCTATCGTCGGCCGGGTGAATGATCCGCGTACCGCCCTGTCCAACGCCCCCGTCGTCGCGTACGTCGACCGCAGCGGATTCGTCGAGTCCGCCCATCACGGCATCGCGGTCGCGACCGGCACCGACGGCGCCGCCGAGCTGACCCGCGGCGACGTCACCGCGCCGATCTTCCCGCGCTCGTCGAACAAGCCGCTGCAGGCGCTCGCGATGGTGCGCAACGGCCTCGACCTGCCGGCCGACCTGCTGGCGCTCGCGTCGGCCAGCCACTCCGGTGAGGACTTCCACCTCGACGGCGTACGACGGATCCTGGCCACCGCGGACCTGCCGCTGACGGCGCTGCAGAACACCCCCGACCTCCCGTACGACGAGCAGGAACGCCGCGCCTGGCTGCGGGCCGGCAAGGCACCCGAGTCGATCGCGCAGAACTGCTCCGGCAAGCACGCCGCGATGCTGGTCACCTGTGCCGTGAACGGCTGGGACCTGGCGACCTACCGCGACCCGGCCCACCCGCTGCAGCAGGCGATGGACGCCACGCTCGCCGAGCTGTGCGGGGAGCCGGTCGCCGCCACCGGGATCGACGGCTGCGGCGCACCGGTGATGGCGGTCAGCCCGCTCGGCCTCGCCCGCGCGTTCGGCCGCCTCGCCTCCGCCACCGAGGGCCCCGAGCAGCGGGTCGCCGATGCGATCCGGCAGCACCCCGAGTTCCTCGGCGGCACCCGCCGCGACGTCACCGCGCTGATCCGCGGCCTGTCCGGTTCGATCGCCAAGGACGGCGCCGAGTCGGTCCACGCGATCGGTCTGTCCGACGGCCGCGGGGTCGTCGTGAAGATCGTCGACGGCGGACAGCGGGCCCGTACGGTTGTCGCGGCGGCCGTGCTGCGCGCCATCGGGATCGACGTGCCGGTGCTGGCCGAGATGGAGAACGCTCCGATCCTGGGCCACGGCGACCCGGTCGGCGCGATCCGCGCCACCGGATTCTGACCGGATGCGGGCGGTACTGAGCCGGGTGACCGAGGCGAGTGTCACCGTCGTCGGTGACTCCGGGCCCGAGGTCGTCGGTCGGATCGACCGACCGGGTCTGCTCGCTCTGGTCGGCGTGACCCACGCGGACACCGAGACGCAGGCCCTGGAGATGGCCCGCAAGATCAGCGAACTGCGGGTACTGGCGGACGAACGGTCCGCGCTCGAGGTGGGCGCTCCGGTGCTGGTCGTCTCCCAGTTCACGTTGTACGGCGCCACCCGCAAGGGCCGCCGTCCGTCCTGGTCCGAGGCCGCGCCGGGACCGGTCGCCGAACCGCTGGTCGACCGGGTGGTCGAACGACTGCGCGAGCTCGGGCTGGAGGTGGCCACCGGCCGCTTCGGCGCCGAGATGAAGGTGGCGTCGGTGGGCGACGGTCCGTTCACCCTGCTGGTCGAGGTTTAGGCTTCGGTCATGCTCGATCCGCTGATCAAGGTCCAGACCACCATCTCGCTGGTGTTGGGCCTGGCGCTGCTCGGCGGCTGTGTCTACGCCTTCGTCGACGCGCTGCTGCGGAAGGCCGACGCCTTCGTCGCCGCCGGCAAGCTCGACAAGCCGAAGTGGTTGGCGATCACCGGCGTCGCGGCGCTGATCGCGCTGCTGGTCGTGCAGGGTCCGCTCAGCCTGTTCGGGATCGTCGCCGCGGTCGCCGCGGGCGTCTACTTCGCCGACGTACGCCCCGCCCTGCGCGAGGTCGAGTCCCGCCGTGGTGGCGGCCGGGGGCGCAGCAACCTGCCGTGGTGACCGCACACACGTCGATCCTGCCGACGGCCGAGGGCGGGATCGAATACCTCGTCACGGGCCGGGGCGACCCGGTCACCGTCTTCGCCCACGGGCTGGCCGGGTCGATCGCGACCACCCGCCCGTTCGGTTCCGGGGTCACCGGTCGACAGGCGTACCTGCACTTCCGCGGCCACGGTGCGTCGTCCTCGCCGGAGAGCCCGTGGACCTACAGCGCGCTGGCCGGTGAGCTGGCCGCGGTCGCCGACCATGTCGGCGCGACCCGGGCGCTCGGTGTCAGCATGGGCGCCGGTGCGCTCTGCCACCTGGTCGAGGCCGATCCGGACCGTTTCGAGCGGCTGGTGCTGGTGCTCCCGGCGGTGCTGGACACCCCGCGTACGGACGCCGCGTTGGACCGCCTCGTCTCCATGGCCCGCCTGGCCGAGGAGCACGACGTCGACGGCGTCGCCGAGCTGATGCGGTGGGAGCAGCCGTCCGACCGGCGCTCCGACCCGCTGGTCGTCGGGTGGTGTCGGGAGCAGGCGCGGATGATCGTCGACACCGACGTCTCGCGCGCGTTGCGCAGCATCCCGCACGCCGTCGCGATGCACGACCGGTCGGCGCTGGCCCGGCTGAGCTGCCCGGTTCTGGTCATCACGCAGCAGGACGACCCTGCGCACCCGCAGTGGGTCGCCCGCGAGATCGCTGAGATCGTGCCCGATTCGCGGCTCGAGGTGCTGCCCCCGGGTGGCATCCTGTGGGGGCATCGCGCCCGGGTGCGGGCACTCATCACGGAATTCTTTGGCTAGGGGACCATCGGCATGTTTCGTCTCGATCCGCGCATCCGGCATTACGCGTGGGGATCCGACCGGGCGCTCGCGCAGCTGTCGCGCCGCCCGTTCCCGACCGGTCAGCCCGAGGCCGAGCTGTGGATGGGAGCCCACGAGGCCGACCC
>JASLFY010000211.1 GCA_030150425.1 Yimella sp.
CTGTCCGGCAAGCTGCTCGCGCAGCAGATGGTCACCGGTGAGGTGCCCACCGAACTGCGCCCGTTCGATCCGACCCGCTGACCGGCGATAATCGCCTGCAGTCATCCCGTAACCGAAAGGCAAGCGCATGCAGCAGTGGGAATACGCCACCGTGCCGTTGATCGTCCACGCGACCAAGCAGATCCTCGACCAGTGGGGCGAGGACGGCTGGGAGTTGGTGCAGGTCCTGCAGGGCGACGGCGGGAACCTCGTCGCCTACCTCAAGCGACCGAAGGGAAACTGAGCATGTCCGCAGTGGAAGACCGCCTGTCCGAGCTCGGCCTGTCCGTGCCCGCCGTCGCGGCGCCGGTCGCCGCCTACGTCCCGGTCATCCGTGACGGCAACCTGGTGATGACCTCCGGTCAGCTGCCGCTGGTCGACGGCAAGTTGCCGGCCACCGGCAAGGTCGGCGCCGAGGTCACCCCCGAGGACGCCGCGAAGCTGGCCGAGACCTGCGCGCTGAACGCGATCGCCGCGGTGAAGTCGATCGTCGACGACCTCGACACCGTACGCGTGATCAAGGTCGTCGGCTTCGTCGCCAGCGACCCGTCGTTCACCGGTCAGCCGGCCGTCATCAACGGCGCCAGCGAGCTGCTGGCCAAGGCCTTCGGCGACAAGGGCGCCCACGCCCGCTCGGCCGTCGGTGTGGCCGCGTTGCCGCTGGACGCGCCGGTCGAGGTCGAGATCACCTGCTCGGTCTCCGACGCTCAGGCCTGATCGGATGAGTTCGGGCGAGGCCGTCGAGCGGCTCTGGACGCCGGCCGGCGGTCTCGCCGAACTCGCCGGTTCGTGGATCGACGCAGGCTGCCCGGCCGGGAGCGCCCCGCGCTCCGCGGCGACGGTGATGCTGCTGCGCGACGGCCACGGAACCGGCGATCCCAACGCCGCCGGTGGCGTCGAGGTCTTCATGATGCGGCGGGTCCGCACCATGGCCTTCGCCCCGTCGATGTGGGTGTTCCCCGGCGGCGGGGTCGACGCCCGCGACAGTGCCTCGCCCCCGACTGGATCGGTCCGAGCCCGCGCGAGTGGGCCGCCCGAATGGACGTACCCGAACAGGACGCGGTGTCGCTGGTGGTCGCGGCCGCGCGCGAGGTCTTCGAGGAATCCGGGGTGCTGCTCGCCTCCCGCGGCGACGGACCGACGCTGACCGCCGACACCCACCCGGAGCGAGCCGCCGATCGGGCGGCCCTGCTGAACCGGGATCTCAGTTTCGCCGAGCTGCTGCGCCTGCGCGGTCTGTCGCTGCGTACGGACCTCCTGCAGGTTCAGGACCACTGGGTGACCCCGGAGTTCGAACCCAAGCGCTACGACACGTGGTTCTTCGCGGCGTTGCTGCCGCAGGGGCAGGAGCCCGACGACGACACGACCGAGTCGGACGTCTCGACGTGGGTGCGCCCCGCGGAGCTGCTGGCGCAGAAGGAACGTGGCGAGGCGTCCATGCTGCCGCCGACCGAGTTGCAGCTGCAACGGATCGACGCCGCGGCCGATGCCGCCGCGGTGGTGGGGCGCAAGGCCCGTCTGATGACCGTGATGCCGGTCGCCGAACGCGTCGACGGCGGGGTCCGGTTGCGGACCCGCTACCTCGCCTGACCTCAGGAGGACCGATGAACCAGCCCTGGACCGGGGGACCGGTGAGCCCGCGCGCGCAGGTCGTGCTCTGCCCCAACCCGGGACCGATGACGCTCGACGGCACCAACACGTGGCTCCTGCACTCCGTGTCGACCGCCCAGGTCGTCGTGGTCGACCCGGGGCCGCTCGACGACGACCATCTCGCGGCGGTGCAGCAGACGGTCGAAGGTCTGGGCGCGCAGGTCGCGCTCACCCTCGTCACCCACGGACACTTCGACCACGACGAGGGTGTGCCGCGCTGGGTCGAGCGCACCGGGTCGGCCGTACGCGGTGCCGGTCGGGGTGCGCCGTTCGGCGCCGGTGAGCGCATCCGGGTCGGTGACGTCGACCTCGAGGTGCTTCTCACCCCGGGCCACACCAGCGACTCGGTGTCGTTCCTGTGGGCCGGTGAACGGCTGTTGGTGACCGGGGACTCGGTGCTCGGGCGGGGCACCAGCATCGTCGCCCACCCGGACGGTGACCTCGGCGATTACCTCCGTTCGCTGGACACCCTGCACGCCGCGGCGCAGTCGTGCGGTGCCCGGTTGGCCCCCGGCCACGGCCCGGTCCACGACGACGCCGCTGCGGTCATCGACTTCTACCGGCAGCACCGCGCGCAGCGCTTGGAGCAGGTACGCGCAGCCCTGGCCGCCGGCGACGCCGACGCCCCCGACGTCGCGCAGGCGGTGGTGGAGCGGGTCTACGCGGACGTGCCCCGGGAGGTGTGGCCGGCCGCGACGGCGACCGTACGCGCGCAGTTGGCGTACCTGGCCGAGACGGACTGAGGTCCGGACGAAACGAACTGAGCCGCGCTCCCGAAGGAGCGCGGCTCAGTGCTGTCGTACGTACTGCTCAGCGCGAGCGCTTCTGCAGCCGCTCGATGTCGAGGATGGTGACCGCGCGGGCCTCGAGCTTGATCCAGCCGCGGGCGGTGAAGTCGGCCAGCGCCTTGTTGACGGTCTCGCGGGAGGCGCCGACCAGTTGGGCGAGCTCCTCCTGGGTGAGGTCGTGGGCGACCAGCACACCGTCGTCGCTGCTGCGGCCGAAGCGGCGGGAGAGGTCGAGCAGCGCCTTGGCGACGCGGCCCGGAACGTCGGTGAACACCAGGTCGCCGAGGGCCTCGTTGGTGCGACGCAACCGGCCGGCCAGCGAGGTGAGCATGGTCATCGCGACCTCGGGGTGGTCCTTGAGGTAGTTGCTCATCGCCTGGTGGCCGATGCCGACCAGTTCGGTGTCGGCGACGGCCGTGGCGGTGGCGGTTCGGGCGCCCGGGTCGAACAGCGACAGCTCGCCGAGCATCTCGCCCTTGCCCAGGATGGCCAGCAGGTTCTCGCGGCCGTCCTGCGAGCGGCGACCGAGCTTCACCTTGCCCTCGGTGATGACGTAGAGCGAGTCGCCCTGGTCACCCTCGTGGAACAACTCCTGACCGCGCGGCACCTTGGTGCGGGTCATCGACTCGAGCAGATCCTCGGCTGCCTGGTCGTCGAGAGCAGCGAAGAGTGGTGCCTGGCGCACAGATTGGATGTCCACGGGGTCAGTCTGCCATGAGACGAGGGTCACGCCGGGCAGGCGTCGGGCCGTTGCCCATGTCCGGTTGTCGGTGGCTCCGTCTACTGTGACGAGGGTGAAGCCGATCGATGTCAGCGCCGAGACACCGGTCGGGCGCACCCGCCGGGCCCGCCGCACCTACCGCGCCCTCAGTGAGTTCTATCCCTACGCCCACTGTGAGCTCGATTTCGAGAATCCGCTGCAGTTGTTGGTCGCCACCATCCTGTCGGCGCAGACCACCGACGTCGGGGTCAACAAGGTCACCCCGGTGCTGTTCGCGCGTTATCCCGACGCGGCGGCGCTCGCCGCCGCCGACCGCACCGAGTTGGAGGAGTTGCTGCGCCCGACCGGGTTCTTCCGGGCCAAGGCGAACTCGGTGCAGACCCTCGGCCAGGCGCTGGTCGAGCGCCACGGTGGCGAGGTCCCACCCCGACTGGACGACCTCGTGCAGTTGCCCGGGGTCGGGCGTAAGACCGCGAACGTCGTGCTCGGCAACGCGTTCGACGTCCCCGGCATCACGGTCGACACCCACTTCGGTCGACTGGTCCGCCGGCTCGGCTGGACCGACCTCACCGACCCCGTCAAGGTCGAACACGCCATCGGCGAGCTGTTCCCGCGACGCGACTGGACGATGCTCAGCCACGTCCTGATCTTCCACGGCCGGCGGATCTGTCACGCCAAGAAGCCGGCCTGCGGGATCTGCCCGATCGCCCGCTGGTGCCCCGCCTACGGCGAGGGCGAGATGGATCCGGTCAAGGCGGCGAAGCTGGGCAAGTTCGAGCTCGCGCCGGGCCGGGAGGACGAACTCGCCGGGTTGCGCGCGGCCCACGCGTCGTGACCGACCCGCGGCGTGCACCCGTCCCGGCCTGGCTCGACGACTTCGTCGCCGCAGCCGGCCGGGAGGAGTCGTTCTTCCGCAGCTTCCCCGAGTCGCCCGGGAAGCAGTCCGCCGTCCTGATGCTGTTCGGGCCGGGGGAGGGCGCCGGCCCCGACATCGTGCTGACCCAGCGGTCCGACCGGATGCGCAAACACCCCGGTCAGGTCTCCTTCCCCGGCGGTGGGATCGACCCCGACGACGCGAGCCCGATCGCCGCCGCGCTGCGCGAGGCGAACGAGGAGGTCGATCTCGACCCGGCGACGGTCGACGTACGCGGGCAGTTGCGGGCGGTCCCGCTGAGCGTCACCGGCTTCCGGGTGACCCCGGTCGTCGGGTGGTGGCACACCCCCGGCGGGCTGCACGCCAAGAGCGCCGAGGAGGTCGACCGCGTGGTGCAGGTGCCGCTGGCCGAGCTCGCCGATCCGGCGAACCGCCACACCGCGACCCACCCGAGCCGGAAGTTCGCGGCGCCGGCGTTCGAAGTACGCGGGCTCTACGTGTGGGGGTTCACCGCGATCCTGCTCGATGCGACATTGCACCTGTCCGGGTGGGAAAAAGACTGGAACCGCGACGACCACCGTCCGGTGCCGTCGCGGTTCCTCTCGCGGTAGAGGGGCGAACCCCTACGAAGCCTTGGGCGGTTTGATCGCCGCCACCGTCTTCTGCGCGTTGTCGATCGTCTTGACCGGCTTGCCCTGGATCTTGGTCAGTGCGCTCTTGCCCATCAGCGCGAGGATGAGCGTGATCAGCAGCAACACGCCACCGACGATGAGGAACCCGGCCCACTCGGGAAGGCCGGCCTTCACCAGACCCCAGGCACCCGCGGTGAGCAGGAAACCGAGCGTGTAGAGACCGAAGATGCCCGCACCGACCAGCAGACCTGCGCCCTTGCCGCCCTTCGCGACGTCGGACTTGATCTCCATCTTCGCCAGGGCGATCTCACCCTTGACGATCGACGACAGATCGGACGAGGCGTCGGCGACGAGTTGGCCGAGTGTGCGCTCCGAGGCCATGCGTTTTCTCCTCCAGATATCGATCACGTGGGTCCGTCAGGCGCTCGCGGACGAGCGCCATTTCGCCCAACACTAGCGTTCAGTTCGCGGTCGTGGTCGTCCGACCAGCATCCTGGTAGACGTCCGGGATGCCGTCGCCGTCGGCGTCGCGGGTCTCGTCCTCGTGGATCCGCCGGTAGACGCGGTTGCGCAGTCGCAGGACGACGGTCGCCGCCAGCGCGGCCACCAGCGAACCGGTCAGTACGCCCAGCTTCACGTGGTCGTCGGACTCGGAGCCGGCGCCGAACGCCAGTTCCCCGATCAGCAGGGAGACGGTGAACCCGATCCCGGCCAGCAGGCTCAACCCGAACAGGTCGGACCACGCGAGGTCGTCGTCCAGCTCGGCCTTGGTGAACCGGGCGGTGAGGAAGGTCGCGGAGAAGATGCCGATCGCCTTGCCGGCGACCAGCGCGACCACGATCCCGACCGTCACCGGGTCTGTCACCGCCGCCCCGACGTCCTCGCCGACCAGCGTCACCCCGGCCGCGAAGAACGCGAACACCGGAACGCAGAAGCCGGCGGAGAACGGGTGGATCCGGCGGTCCAGCCGGTACGCCAGCGACGTCCCGTCGTTGCCGGTCGGCACCAACAGGCCGAGCACGACGCCGGCGATCGTGGCGTGGATGCCGGACTTGAACATGAACGCCCAGGCCAGGACGGCGAGCGGGAGCAGCAGCCACGCCTTCGGTGCCCGCTGCGCCGCGACCCCGAACGCGGCGATCGCCACCGCCGCGGCGGCCAGCATCCGCAGGTCGAGGCCGTGGCTGAAGAAGATCGCGATGATGGTGATCGCGATCAGGTCGTCGACCACCGCCAGCGTCAGCAGGAACGAACGCAGCGCTGACGGCAGGTGGGTGCCGATCACGGCCAGCACGGCGAGCGCGAACGCGATGTCGGTGGCGGTGGGGATCGCCCAACCGCGGGTGTCGCCGCCGAGCCCGAACTGCACGAGCGTGTAGATCACCGCCGGCAACGCGACACCGCACACAGCCGCCACGATCGGCACCGTCGCCTTCGCCGGGTCTCGCAGATCGCCGTGGCGGAACTCGTGCTTCAGCTCCATCCCGACGACGAAGAAGAAGATCGCCAGCAACCCGTCCGCCGACCAGTGCGCCAGGTCGAGGTCGAACCCCCAGGACGCGATCCCGACGTGGGCGTGGGACAGATCGGTGTACGCGGTGTGCCACGGGGAGTTCGCCCAGACAAGGGCGGCGACGGTGGCGATCAGCAGCAGTGCGCCGCCGACGGTCTCGTCGCGCAGCCAGCCGGCCACACGCTGGGCCTCGGGCCAGTCGCTGCGGGAGAAGATTTTGCGGGTGATCGGGGTCATGCGTGCCTTCCGGTCGCGGGGTCGGTCGTACGACTGCCGACCAGACTTCCCGGCTCACCGCGGTCCATTCTACCGGGGGCCGTACGGTGGTCGCCGTGTCAGACACCGTCAGCGCCGTGCGCAGCCTCGCCCGCCTGGAGGCAGTCCAGGAAGCCATCGACGCCACCCGCGAAGCGTGCACCGCACTGCGCTGGCACCCGGCGCTGCGCCGCCGGATCCCCGAGGTGGCCGCCGAGTCCCGGGTCCGCGGCGCCACCGCGAGTGCCGCCCTGGACGGTGCCGAGATGTCGGTGACGATCGTCCGCAACGTCTTCCGCGGTGCGGCCCGGTGGCCGGCCGATCCGGACCCCGTCGAACGTACGGTCGCGGCGGCGACGCGGGTGACGGCCGAGACCGAGGCCGTACGCACGCTGGTCGTCGGTTCGCCCAGTCAGGCGCTGGCCCGGTTGCACGTCGCCGCGTCCTCCGGGCTACTGCCGCCCGATCAGGTCGGGCGCCCGCGACAGGGCGACGAGGACGCGCGGGAGGTCCTCGAGCTCGGGGCCGCGCCGAGCGCGGCCGAGGTCGCGCGGCGGATGGCCGCACTGACCGAACTGCTGCAGGCGTCGGCGGACGTGCCGACGCTGCTGGTCGCGGCGATCGCCCACGCCGAATTGGCGACCGTACGACCGTTCGTGCGCGGCAACGGACTGGTGGCGCGCGCCTTCGAGCGGGCGCTGGTGTGGGGGAGCGGGCTCGACCCGACCGGTGTCGCGGTGCCCGAACAGGCCCACCACTCGCTCGCGACGGACTACGTCGGAGCGTTGTCGGCGTACGCGCACGGCGGCACCGACGGCGTACGGCTGTGGATCCTGCACGAGGCCAACGCGCTGCAGCGCGCGGCCGCCGCCGGCTACGAACTGTGCGACGCGGTGCTGGCCGGGCGGCTCACTTCGGGTTCCTCAGCACCTCTTGCACCGGGCGCGGAGCAGGAGTAGACCTGACTGCACGGAGATCCATCCCGGAACCGGTCCCCACCGGCCGATTCCGAGACGGCGACCCGGCAGTCGACCGCAACTGAACAGGGCACCCACGCGGAGGCAGTTCACGAGTGGACAGCTCGCCCGAACCTTCGGGTTCGGCGACAACCAGAATGCACGCTTGGTAACCCTGCTGACGTCGCGGCCTGCGAGGCCCCGCTCCCACGATTCATCGGGCGGGGTCTCGCCATGTGCCCGGGATCGTGCCGATTATCCGGTGGCGCGGCGGCGCCGGCAGTCCTCTTGACCGAATGCGGGAAAGGTAAGGACTTGGCAAGGAAGTAGCCGACAACCTTGTTCGGCGGCGTCCGAGGCCTCAACAATGGACATGTCCGCGCTCCCGAAACGGTTGTAGCGCATCGTCGCCCCCATCCCCCCTGGGTGGTGACACGAAGGCCCCGCTGTTTCCCCCCACAGCGGGGCCTTCGCTCTGTGCGGACGCGATCCCCCACCGCGTACGCCAGTGGATCCGTTCCCCGTCCGCCCGATGCTCCCTGTGCACATCCCTCACCGGGCGACCCGCGGATCCACAGGCACCGACGTCGCACGGTGCGTCCCGGTTCCGCGGCTTCTTGACTGACGTCCATGAACGCAGCGATCCATCTCGTCGGTGGTGCCGGGGCCTGCCTGGTCGGCTCCGCGCTGATCGGCGCCGCGCTCGACCGGGGCGACCGCGCCGTGCTGGTCGACGTGGCCGAGGCAAGCTGCGCCTGGTTGCCCGGCGCCGACGTCGTGCTGGGCATCGACCACCGTCCCGGGGTCCGCTGGAACGACCTCGCCGACGCCGACGGCCGGCTCGACGCAGCAGGTCTG
>JASLFY010000248.1 GCA_030150425.1 Yimella sp.
GGGATGCCGGTCGGCGACCATCGAGCTGATCAGACCGCCCATCGAGTTGCCGATCAGCAGGACCGGCTCGCCCACGACCTGCTCGATGAACAGGCGGACCAGCTGCGCGTTGGCCCGCACCGAGGAACTGCGCTCGACGGCGCGGGTCAGTCCGTGGCCGGCGAGGTCGACGGCGTACGTCCGCCGCCCCTCGCTCAACGGTCCGGCGATCAGCGCCCAGTTGAGCGCGGCGCCGCCGAGGCCGTGGACGAACACGTACGGAGTCCCGTCGCCGGAACCGCCGAAGTCCAGGTACGCGACGGTCGCGGCCGGAGCGCCGCCGCCGGCGTCGAGGTCCACCGTGCGGTAGGTGCCGCCCCACGGAGCGGCGAGTTGGGGCAGTTCAGGCGACATCAAGGGCTTTTCATGCGACATCGCCGGCTCCGTGCGGTTCGTCGGGGTGGGGGAAGAACGGGCGCAGCACGGTCGGCGGCACGAACCGCGACCACTCGCCCTCGGGCTGCGCGAGGCGGTCGGCGATCGCGTAGAGCACCGGCGGGTCGAAGCCGATCGACAGGTGACCGGACAACACCCGTACGTTCTGCGCGTGGGCCGTCTCCGGTTCGACGCAGTGCTGCCAGGCCACGAAACCGTCCTCGCGCGAGTAGAACGACGTCGACGGCACCGCGAGCGGCAGTCGGGCCCGACCGGTCGGACTCACCGCCATCTCCTCGTCGGTCTCGTGCAGGTGGCTGAAGTGGGAGTAGAACGCCTCCACCCGCGACTGGTCGACTCGTTGCAGCCGGTACGGGGAGGCGAGCGTGATCACCTGGCGTACGTGCTCCGGCATCCGCTGGGCCAGTTCGCGGGCGAAGATGCCGCCCAGACTCCACCCGATGATCGAGACCTTCGCGTCGTTCCGCCGGGAGATCCGCTCGACCGCGGCGGGCAACTCGGCGTGGACCGCCGGCGTCGGTCCGACGTTGCGGCCGAGGTGCCAGCCGTACGGGCGGTAGCCGCGACAGCGCAGGAACCGCCGCAGCGGCAGGGTCGAGGAGTCACCGGCACCGAGGCCGGGCAGCACCAGCACCGGGTGGCCGTCGCCGCGCGGCGCCACCGGCGCGAGCGGGGTGGCGGCCAGCATCAACTGCAGGCCCAGGGCGACGCGGGGCAGCTCGGCGGCGAAGCGCAACGCGGACGGCGCCTTGGCCGCCAGGTCAGCCGGCGAAGGCGGCGTCGGGAGGTCGGACAGCGTCGGCACCGATGGCAGGACGGACGGCACTTCCACAGCGGACCACCAAGCTCTCGGCAACGTCGGCGACAGGGCTTCCCCGCAGGTTACCCACGCGTACGCCCGTGTGGGGCCGGACGGCCTACCCTGAGGCGGTGGGTGACGGACGGATCGCGGTGGTCGGCAGCGGACCGAACGGATTGGCGGCCGCGGTGACCCTCGCGAGGGCCGGCCTCGCCGTCGACGTCCTTGAGCGCAACGACTGGATCGGCGGTGGCGCGGCGACTCGGGAGCTCACCCTTTCCGGCTTCCGCCACGACGTCGCCAGCGCCGTGCATCCGATGGCGCTGGCCAGCCCGTTCCTGCGTGCCTTCGAGCTGTCCCGCCGGATCGAGTTGGCCGTCCCTGCGGTGTCGTTCGCCCACCCGCTGGACGGGATCCGAGCCGGCGGTCGCGGTCACGGCTACCGCGATCTGGACCGTACGGCGGAGGCGATCGGCCGCGACGGCAATGCCTACCGCGCCCTGCTGAGGCCGCTGGTCGAGCGGATCGACGCACTCGCCGACCTGACGATGAACCCGCTGCTGCGGCTGCCGCGCGACCTGCCCACCGCGTACGCCTTCGGGCGGCGGGTGCTCGAGACCGGCACCCCGATCTGGAACCGGCGCTTCCACGAACCGGTCGCGCCGGCGATGTTGACCGGCTGCGCGGCGCACACCATCGGCCGGCATCCGCGCCCGGCGATGGCCGGCGGCGGGCTCGTGCTCAGCGCCACCGCCCACGCCCGGGGCTGGCCGGTGCCGATCGGTGGCTCGCAGGCGATCAGTGATGCGCTGCTGGCCGACCTGGTCGCCCACGGCGGATCGGTCCACACCGGGGTGGAGGTCACCGACCTCGGCGAACTGGACGACTACGACGACGTCGTCCTGGACGTCTCGACCGCCGGGCTGCTGCGACTGGCCGGCGACCGGTTGCCGGCCCGGTACCGAGCCGCGCTCCGCCGGTTCCGCCCGGGCAACGGGGTCTCGAAGGTCGACTTCGCCCTCTCCGGGCCGGTTCCCTGGACGGACCCGGTGGTCGGACGGGCACCAACGGTCCACCTGGGCGGGACGCGGGCGCAGATCGCCGCCGCGGAACGCACGGTCGCCGGCGGCAGGCTGCCGCAGAACCCGTACGTCCTGATGGTGCAGCCGAGCGTGATCGACGCCACCCGCGCACCGGCCGGTCGGGCTGTGCTGTGGGCCTACACCCATGTGCCGTACGACAGCCCGGTCGACTGCACCGAGACGATCACCGCGGCGGTCGAACGCCACGCCCCCGGTTTCCGCGACCTGGTGCTGGCCAGCACCGCGACCACCGCGCGCGACCTCGGTCCGACGGTGAGTGCGAACTTCGCCGGCGGCGACTTCGCCAGCGGCGCGGTGACGGTCGCTCAGATGCTGGCCCGACCGACCGTGTCCAGCCGGCCGTGGCGCACCCCGCTGCCGCACGTTCTGCTCGCGTCCGGGGCGACATCACCCGGACCGAGCGTGCACGGAATGTCCGGCTGGCATGCCGCGCGAATCCTCTTGCAGCAGAAGCGGATCCCGTTGCCCGAGCTGGGTGTCGACCAGGCCTAGAGCGGGACGTTCGCTCCCATGATCACCGTGCGCTCCTCGGGGAGGCGGAAGTACTGCACCGGGGTCGCGGCGTTGTGCGCCAGCCCGATGAAGACCCGCTTGCGCCACTGCGACATCGAGGAGTCGTTGGAAAGGTGCACGCTGATCCGGGACAGGAAGTACGTCACGTCGCCGGCGTCGAACGCGACGCCCATGTCGCGCGCCCGCTCCAGCGCGGCCGGCACGTCCTGGTCGTCCTGGAAACCGAACCGCAGGGTGAGGTGGGTGATGTGGTCGAACGGGTCGCCGAGGTCGTCGATGACGACCCGCTCGTCCGCCGGGACGTGCGGGACGTTCTCGGAGTGGGTCGAGACGATCAGCACGTTCTCGTGGATCACGTGGTTGAAGGAGGCGTTCTCACGCAGCGCCAGGGGCGCGGTGATCTTGTTCGGGTGCAGGAAGACGGCGGTGCCAGGAACCCGCATCATCGGGTTCGCGTGCAACTCGTCCAGGAACGGCTGCAGCGGACCTTCCTTGCTCTGGCGTCGCTCGGTGACGATGACCTGCCCGCGCGCCCAGGTGAACATCAGCGCGGCGACGGTG
Organism: Yimella sp.; assembly: GCA_030150425.1. Lineage (GTDB taxonomy): Bacteria > Actinomycetota > Actinomycetes > Actinomycetales > Dermatophilaceae > Yimella. Next base: position 3,412 of record JASLFY010000248.1, read on the forward strand.
GTGGCGATCAGCAGCGGCAACCAGCCACCGGTCGCGACCTTGGTCAGGTTGGCCGCGCAGAAGATGACCTCCAGCGGCACGAACAGCAGCGCCACCAGCCCGATCCGCCAGCGCGGCCACTTCCAGCGGGAGTCGGACAGCACGAAGAACATCACGCTGGTGATCAGGAACATGCTGGTGACCGCGACGCCGTACGCGGCGGCCAACCGCTCCGAGGACTTGAAGGTGACCAGCAGCAGCATCACGCCGCCGAACAGCATCCAGTTGATCACCGGGAGGTAGATCTGGCCGCCCTCGCTCTGCGAGGTGTGGCGGACGGTCAGCCGCGGCAGGTAGCCGAGACGCTCCGCCTGGCGGGACATCGAGTAGGCACCGGAGATGACCGCCTGGGACGCGATCGTGGTGGCCAGCGTCGCCAGCACCACCAGCGGCAGGCTCGCCCAGCTCGGCGCCATCCGGAAGAACGGGCTGTCGATCAGCTTCGGGTCGGCGAGGATCATCGCGCCCTGGCCGAGGTAGTTCAGGGTCAGCGCCGGCATCACCAGGAAGAACCAGGCGCGGCTGATCGGGGGGCGACCGAAGTGGCCCATGTCGGCGTACAGCGACTCGGCGCCGGTGATCGCCAGCACCACCGAGCCCATCGCGATGAACGCGATGCCCGGGTCGTGGACGATGAACTCCAGGCCGTACGACGGTGACAGCGCGCGCAGGATCGTCGGGTTGTCGACGATGTGCGGGACTCCCAGCAGGCCGACGACGACGAACCAGATCACCATCACCGGGCCGAAGGCACGGCCGATCACCGCGGTGCCGAACCGTTGGATCGAGAAGAGCACGACGATGATCACGCACGCGATCGGCAGCACGAGGTGTTCCACGCTGGGCGCGGCCACGCCGACACCCTCGACCGCGGACAACACCGAGATCGCCGGGGTGATCACCGAGTCGCCGTAGAACAGCGCGGCGCCGATGACGCCCAGGGTGACGATGACCTTGAACCGTTTGCCGCCCGGTTTCACGCTGCGCCGGGTCAGGTGGGACAGCGCCATGACGCCGCCCTCGCCGTCGTTGTCGGCGCGCAGGATGAAGACGATGTACTTCACGCTGACGATGCCGGTGATCGACCAGAAGACCAGCGAGATGATCCCGAAGACGTCGAAGGAGGTCGGCTTCACCACCCCGTTGTGTTCGCTGAACACGGCCTGCATGGCGTACAGCGGGCTGGTTCCGATGTCACCGAAGGCGACACCCAGCGCGCCGATCACCATCGCGAGGGCTCCGGCACCACCTGCGTGATGGCCGGTCCCGTTCGTGGTTGCGTGTCCGGTACGGCCACCGGTGCGCTGTCGAGTCACGCGCGTCATTGTGCACCTCCTGGGTGTCCGGACACGAACGGCCCGTTCCGCCGTGGCGGAACGGGCCGTTCGGGTGGTACTGGCGAGCCGATCAGGCGCGCAGGTAGCCGGTCGGGGTGTCCCAGATCGGCTGCAGGCGCACGTTCTGGCCCGGGTACGGAGCGGCGATCATCTTGCCGCCACCGACGTAGATGCCGATGTGGTGGGCCGGCGAACCGAAGTACACCAGGTCACCCGGCTGCGGGTTGCTGACGTGGCGCATCGCGGCCACCTGGGCGCTCGCGGTACGCGGGATCGAGATGCCCGCCTGGGCGTAGACGTACTGGGTCAGACCCGAGCAGTCGAAGCCGGCCGGCGAGCTGCCGCCGAAGACGTACGGGACGCCGATGTAGCGCTGCGCGATCGAGACGATGCCGCCGGTCGCCGGGGTCGACTCGACCGGGGTGGTCTTCGGGGCGGTGGTGCGCTTGATCGGAGTGGTGGTGCGGGTGGTCGAACCCTGCGTGGAGCGGGTGCTGCGCTGCTGGGTCGAACGCAGCTGCGGACGCTCGGTGGAACGCGACACCTGCTGGCGCTGGCTCTGCTGAGCCTGCTGGGCGGGGCGCTGCACCTGCTGCTGGACGACCAGGCGCTTGGCGTAGACCACGTTCAGCTGCGGCGCAGCCGTCGGGGTCTGGGCCAGAGCCGGGCGGGCCTGCTCGGGAGCGGTGGCGGCCTTGACCGACTGCACCGGCGCGCTCAGGGAGGCGTTGCCGGTGGCTGCGACAGCAGTGTTGTTGCTGGCAGCAGCGGTCGCGGCGATGCCGCCGGCGGCGGCCATCAGGGCGGTGGCCCGGACGGACGTCGTCATCTTGCTGGGCGCGCTGTGGCGCCCGCGGTTGGTGAACAAAGACACAGTGGAGCCTCTCGTGCGCCTACGAGGTGAGCTGTCGGGCTCGGTGGGAGGTTTCCACCGGCCGGCAGGTGCACACGTCTCCCGAGTTCCGTGTGTCCACACCGTCTTGGCCCCGAGGACGGATCGAGATCCGCCCGGAATTGGGTCCCCCGCTCCTGCCCGCGGATTGTGTTACTCCACCGGGCGGGCAGGACTCGGCAACACCCGGTGGGGACGCCCCTGAGTGGGGAGACCGTCAAGCAGGCTAACCGAGCAACCCCTGCCCCTCCCAAACGGGTGGTCCCGCTGTGCACAACCTCACACTGCGGTCGGCCGGGCTCAGAGCTCCACGAAGACGTGGTGGGCGACGTCGAGCGGCAACGACACCGCGCCACCGGACCCGGAGACCTCGACGCTCACCCGGTCGCCGTCGCGGCGGGCCGAGACCCGCGCACCCGGAACCAGTGCTGCGCCGGTGAGCACGGCGAGGGTGTCCTGGTCGGCCTGAGCCGGTTCCCCGATCCGGCGCACCACGAAGTCGGTCGCCGCGTCGGTGACGCGCTCACTCAGCGGAGCCACGCCGTCGCGGAACCGCATCGCGGTCGCCTTCTCCCCCAACTCGTCGAGACCGGGGATCGGGTTGCCGAACGGCGAGAGCTCGTGGTTGTCGAGCAGGCTCAGGATCTTGCGCTCCACCCGCTCGCTCATGACGTGTTCCCAGCGGCAGGCTTCGTCGTGGACGTATTCCAGCTCGAGCCCGAGGACGTCGACCAGCAGTCGCTCCGCGATGCGGTGCTTGCGCATCACCCGGGTGGCCAGCTGGCGGCCGTGTGGGGTCAGCTCCAGGTGGCGGTCGCCGGCGAGCGTCACCAGCCCGTCGCGCTCCATCCGGGCGACCGTCTGGGAGACGGTCGGACCGGAGTGGCCGAGCCGCTCGGCGATGCGCGCGCGCAGCGGCACGATCCCCTCCTCCTCGAGGTCGAAGATCGTGCGCAGGTACATCTCGGTGGTGTCGATCAGGTCGCTCACAGGCCCAGCCTGCCACCCGGCACCGACAGCCGGTGCCCCACCCGGGTAATCGGGCTGCGGAGACGGCCAGATCCGAACGAGGCACTGTTGTCCGAATGCTTCCCGCGCAGGCGCGCAATGGCGTATAAATGCACACGACGGGGTGCTACCCCCTTGGCACCTACGTCCGAGCCTCAGGCTCCTCGGCCGACGCATCTCTGCGTCGGCCGAGTTCGTTTCCGGGGCGGGCCGTTCCAGCGCACTTCGACTGCCGGTCGGCCCCCGGCTCGTGCCGCCCGAATATCCGTTGCGCCCACCGTGGCCGCGGCGTAGCGTCGTCCGTACACGAGAAAGGAGGTGGTCCGAAGCATGATTTCTCATCGGACGCGTGAGGTGGTTGCGCACTAGCGCAACCCGACCGTCAGCCGCCTTTCGTGTGGCCGACAGCGGACGAGCGGAGTGAATACCCCGCAACCACCGAAGCCCGTGGGTGTGCGACCCGTCCATCGCACCGCCGGAAAACCGGCAAGCCCACGGGCTTCCTCATGCCCACATCTGGATGACGGCTGCCGGTGGCCCTACGGCTGCCGCTGGTCCTACGGCTGCCGCCGTTCCACGCGCCACGCACCCTCCGTCGCCAGGTCCCCCTCCCCCGTCCGCACGAACACCAGACGGTCGTGCAACCGGGAGGACCGACCGGCCCAGAACTCGATCTCGGTGCAGTCGATGACGTAACCGCCCCAACGGTCCGGCAGCGGAACGTCGTCGGGACGGCCGGTGTCGGGCCACCGCCGCTCGAACTGCGCGACCTGCTCCTCCAACGCCGCCCGGTCGGCGATCGGCTGCGACTGCGCCGACGCCCAGGCGCCGATCCGACTGCCCCACGGCCGGCTCTCGAAGTAGGCGCGGACGGTCCCGCGGTCCAGCTCCCGCGCGGTGCCGACGAAACGGACCGCGCGGTACATCGACGTCCAGGTCACCGTGGCGGCGATCCGCGGGTTGCCCGCCAGGTCGGAACCCTTGCGCGAGTCCAGGTTGGTGTAGAAACCCGGGCCGGCCGCGGTGAGATAGCGCATCAGCACGGTGCGTACGCGGGGCTGCCCGTCGGCGTCGACGGTCGCGACGCTGATCGCGTCGGGCTCGGGCACGTCTCCCGACGCGCGCTGTCGCTCGTGCGCCTGCCGCAGCCAGCTCTCCACCAACGGCAGGGGCGCGGCCGGCAGGTCCTGCTCGGTCAGCCCCTCCCCCGCGTAGTCCCACCGTTCGATCGGTTCCATGCGCCCAACGTACGCGCTGGCAAGATCGGGCCCGTGAGCGATACGTCCCCGATCCGGATCCCCACCGAGCTGCTGCCGGCCGACGGCCGGTTCGGCAGCGGACCGAGCAAGGTGCGCGCCGAACAACTGGCCGCGCTGACCGCCGACGGCGCCTCCGGTCGACCGGTGCTGGGCACCAGCCACCGGCAACGCCCGGTGCTCGACCTCGTCGCCGACGTACGCACCGGGCTCGCGCAGCTCTACGCCCTCCCGGACGGCTACGAGGTCGTGCTCGGGCTCGGCGGATCGACGACCTTCTGGGACGTCGCGGCCCTCGGCCTGGTCCGGCAGCGGGCACAGCACGCGGTGTTCGGCGAGTTCAGCTCGAAGTTCGCCGCGGTCACCACCCGCGCCCCCTTCCTGCAGGACCCCGACGTACGTTCCGCGACGCCGGGCGACGTCGCCGACCTGGCGCCGGTCGACGGCGTCGACGTGTTCGCCACCGCCCACAACGAGACCTCGACCGGGGCGAGCGTCCGGGTCGACCGGGTGCCGGTCGACGGCGCGCTCACGGTCGTCGACGGCACCTCCGCGGCCGGCGGCATGGCCCTCGACGCGAGCGCCACCGACGCCTACTACTTCGCGCCGCAGAAGTCCTTCGCCTCCGACGGCGGGCTGTGGATCGCGCTGATGTCACCCGCCGCGATCGAACGGGCCGCGCAGCTCGCCGCGACCGACCGCTGGATCCCCGACTCGCTCAGCCTGCAGCTGGCGATCGAGAACTCCCGCAAGAACCAGACCCTCAACACCCCTGCGCTGGCGACCCTGATGCTGCTGCGCGAGCAGCTGCGCTGGATGCTCGACCGGGGCGGGTTGGCGTGGTGCGACCGACGTACGGCCGACAGCAGTTCGCGACTGTACGACTGGGCCCAGCACAGCACGTACGCGACGCCGTTCGTCGCCGATCCCGCGCACCGCTCGCAGGTGGTCGGCACCATCGACCTCGACGACCGGATCGACGCCGCCGCCGTGGCGGCTGCGTTGCGCGCCAACGGGATCGTCGACACGGAGCCGTACCGCAAGTTGGGGCGCAACCAGCTGCGGATCGGGATGTACCCCGCCGTCGAACCCGACGACGTGAGCGCGCTCACCGCGAGCATCGACTTCGTGGTCGACGCCCTTTCCTGACCCGCCGCGACGACTCGACGACCGGGGCGTGCTTGACTCGCTCCTCGTGAGCGACGTTCAGCAGCCGAAGACCAACCTGACGAACCTGACGTGGCAGGAGTGCGACGCCCGCGGTGACCAGATCACCGTCACGGCCGCCCGCGTCGAACTCGACCTGGCCGGAGCCCCGACGGACTCCGCCGTCTTCACCTCACGCAGCACCCTCGTCTTCTCCTCGACCGGCCCGTCGACCTGGGTCGACCTGATCGCCGACTCCGTCGACTCCGTCGAGCTCAACGGCGAACCGATCGAGGTCGCGTACGACGGCGCCCGGCTGCTGGTCCACGACCTGCAGCCGCACAACACCCTCACCGTCACCGCGCAGTGCCGCTACAGCCGCACCGGCGAGGGCATGCACCGCTTCCGCGACCCGGAGGACGGCCGGACCTACCTCTACACGCACTGCGAGCCGACCGACGCCCGGCGGATCTTCGCCTGCTTCGAGCAGCCCGACCTCAAGGCCCGCTGGACGATGACCGTCACCGCGCCGCGCGACTGGGAGATCCGGTCGAACCAGCCGGAGGTGGCCCGCGAGGAGGACACCCGCGACGGAGCGCCGCTGGCGACCGTCACCTTCGCCCCGACCCCGCCGCTGTCCAGCTACCTGGTCGCGGTCGCCGCCGGGCCGTACCACCGCGTCGACGGCGAGTGGACCAGCGAGAGCGGCCAGCACGTCCCGCTGACCCTGCTCTGCCGGCGCGGCATGGCCGACCACCTGGAGTCCGACGAGATCTTCGAGCTGACCACCTCCGGCCTCGGGTTCTACGACGCGAACTTCGACTTCCCGTACCCGTGGGGCAAGTACGACCAGATCTTCGTGCCCGAGTACAACCTCGGCGCGATGGAGAACCCGGGCCTCGTGACGTTCAAGGAGGACTACCTCTTCCGCGGCGGCGCCACCGTCATGAATCGCACCTCGCGCGCCGAGGTCGTGCTGCACGAGATGGCCCACATGTGGTTCGGCGACCTGGTCACCCCGCACTGGTGGGACGACCTGTGGCTCAAGGAGTCCTTCGCCGACCTGATGGGTTACCAGGTGAGCCAGCTGGCCACCAAGTTCGACCAGGCCTGGCTCCAATTCGCTTCCGGCCGTAAGGCGTTCGCGTACCGGTTCGACCAGATGCCGACCACCCACCCGGTGATCGCGAAGATCCCGGACCTCGAGGCGGCGCGACAGAACTTCGACGGCATCACGTACGCCAAGGGCGCGTCGGTGCTGCGTCAGCTGCAGGAGTTCATCGGCACCGAGGCGTTCTTCGCCGGCGCCCGCGACTACTTCCGCGCCCACGAGTTCGGCACCGCCCGGTTCACCGACCTGCTGACCGCGCTCGCCGGCCACACCGACGCCCACCTCACCCGCTGGGCCGAGCTGTGGCGGCACACCACCTACCCGTCGCGCGTGAGCGCGACCGTCGAGCGCGACGGCGACGCGATCACCTCGCTCACCCTCGAGCAGTCCTCGGTCAACGACGTCATCCGCCCGCACCGCATGCGGGTCGCCGGCCACGTGCTGCGCGACGGTCGCCTCGAGCCGAGCTTCGACGAGTCGGCGCTGCTGGAGGGCGCGAGCGCAACCCTCCCGGCCGCCGTCGGCCGTTCCGCGGACCTGGTGATCGTGAACGCGGGCGACCTGACGTACGGCATCGGTCGCCTCGACGACCGCTCGCGGGCGACCGCCGAGAAGGCCCTGTCGACGCTGACCGACGACCTGCAGCGCGGCGCCGTCTGGACCGCGTTGTGGAACCAGGCCCGCGACGCGCAGATCCCCGCCGCCGATTTCGTACGGACGTTCCGGGCGCAGGCGCCGACCGAGCCGAACGCGATGATCCTGCGGATCATCGCCGGGCAGGCACAGACCGCGATCGGCACCTACCTGCCGGCCGCCGACCGCGAGGCCGCCTGGTCGGCCCTCGCCGCGACCGCGCGGGACGCGCTCGCGAAGGCGCCGGCCGACAGCGACCTGCAGCGCACCTGGGCCGAGGTCCTCGCCGAGTCCGCCGCGCACAGCGCCGCGGTGACCGACGACGCCCTCGCCCTGGTCGCGGGCAACGGTCCGGACGGACTGGAGATCACCGCCGAGCTGCGTTGGCGGCTCGCCGCGTCGCTGGTGCGGATCGGCCGTTGGACCGCCGACGACGTACGCGGCGTGCTGGCGCAGGACGACACGATGATCGGTCGCACCAGCGCCCGGACCGCGTACGCCGCCGACCCGGCGACACAGCAGACGTCGTGGGACTCCCTGGTCGCGGTCGACGAACTCACCAACGACGAGCAGCGGGCGGTGCTCGAGGGCTTCGCCCTCAGCGACCCGGGCGTGCGGTTCACCGCCGACTACGTCGCGCTGCTGGACACCGTCTGGCAGGGCCGCCCGCAGTCGATGGCGCAGCGGCTGGTCAGCGGGCTCTTCCCGCAGGTCGACGCCGACCCCGCCGGAGACGACGCGGTGGCCGCGGTGCAGGCCTGGCTCGACGGCAACCCGGGCGCACCGGGTGCGCTGCGTCGTGTGGTGACCGAGGCGATCGACAACGCCCAGCGGGCGCTGCGCGCGCAGCGGACCGGGAGCGCGCCGGCGGCCGAGCCGGTGCGCTGACCCGGCGGGCGGCTCAGCGGACGATCGAGGCGATGGCCGCGACCAGCAGGATGCCGACCAGCACCCCGATCACCAGGTAGCGCCGGGAGCGGGGCGACATCAGCGCACCTGCTCGGGGGTGATCGCGGCGGCCGCCTGGCGGCGCGAGGTGACCTCGAGCGACCAGGGGTTCCGGTTCAGGTGGAGCTCCAGTTGGCGGGTTCGCATGGTGTAGAGGATGGCAGTCACCGCGGCGATGCCGCTGGCGATGCTGCCCACCAGGATCGTCCAGCGCGCGCCGAAGGTGGAGCCGACCCACCCGATCATCGGCGCGCCGAGTGGGGTGCCGCCCAGGAAGATCGCCATGTAGAGCGCCATCACGCGACCGCGCATCACCGGCGAAACGCTCAGTTGCACAGCGGAGTTCGCGGTGGTCAGCACGGTGAGCGCGGCCAGCCCGGTCGGGATCAGCAGGATCGCGAAGGTGACGTAGTTGGGCGCCAGCGCGGCACCGGCCGAGGCGACCGTGAACGCGATCAGCGCGGTGAACAGCACCCGCAGTCGCGGCCGCGGGCGGCGCGCGGTCAGCAGTGCGGCGGTCAGCGAACCGATGGCCATGACCGACCCGAGCAGGCCGTACTCCCCCGCACCCTTGTGGAACACCGAGGTCGACATCAGCGCGATGGTGATCTGGAAGTTCATGCCGAAGGTGCCGAGCATGAACACCACGAACATCAACAGCATGATGTCGCGCCGGCCACGGACGTACGCAAGCCCTTCACGGACCCCACCCTTGCCCTTCGAGCGGGGCGACTTCAGCAGTTCGGAGGAGCGCAGGGTGGCGAGTGAGCCGAGGACGGCGACGAACGAGATCGCGTTGATCAACAACGTCCAGCCGGTGCCGATCGCCGCGATCAACAGTCCGGCCACACCGGGGCCGATCAACCGGGCCGCGTTGAACGAGGCGCTGTTCAGCCCGACCGCGTTGCTGAGCTTGTCCGGCGGCACCATCTCGGAGACGAAGGCCTGACGGGTCGGGTTGTCCAGCGCGGTCGAGACACCCTGCACAAGGGCGAGCAGGTAGATCTGCCACAGCTGCGCCACACCGCCGAGGACCAGCAGCGAGGTGACCAGCGCGTTCAGCGCGAGCGTGGTCTGCGACAGCATCAGCAGCTTGCGCTTGTCGTAGCGGTCGGCGAACGCGCCCGCCATCGGCGCCAGCAGCACGACCGGTGCGAACTGCAGACCGGTCACGATGCCGAGCGCCGTCGAGTCGTGGTTGGTCAGCTGGGTCAGGACCAGCCAGTCCTGGGCCACCCGGCCCATCCAGGTGCCGGTGTTGCTGACGATCGCCCCGGCGGCGTAGATGCGGTAGTTGCGGATCGAGAGGGAGGCGAACGTCGGGCTCATCGAGCGAGCACCCGGGTGAGGATCTCGGTGGCCTCGGCCAGGACGGCGCACTCAGCATCGGTCAGCTCCGCGACCCGCTGTTGCATCCACCGGTCACGCAGCGCCTTGGTGTCGATCACGGCCTGCTCACCGGCCGGGGTGATCCGCACCCAGGTGCGGCGGCGATCGTTCTCGTCGGGCACCCGCTCGACCAGGCCGGCGTCGGCGAGGCCGGCGACCGTACGCGTCATCGAGGGTCCGCTCACGCACTCCGCATCCGCCAACCGGGTCAGCGTCAACGGCTCCTCCCGCACCTTGCACAACACCGAGAACTGGTGTGGGGCAACGGAATCGACGCTCTCGAAGCGAGTTCGTCGGCTGATCCGCATACAGGTCATGCGCAGCTCTGCGGACAGATTCGCGCGTTCGTCGGGTTCCATCGATTCCTTCGTGTGACGGCGGCTGGCGGTGCACTTAGCTTAACTCATTACCTCAGCTAACTATTCCTCTCAGTAGACTCCCAGGAAACTCCAGGATTGTGGGGGCCATGGACACCGCCGAAGCGAAGCTGCTCGTCGTCGAGGACGAGACCAACATCCGCGAACTGCTCGCCACCACCTTGAAGTTCGCCGGGTTCGAGGTGACGACCGCAGCCAACGGCAACGACGCCATCAAGCTGGCCGGCTCCACCTCGTTCGACTTGGTGGTGCTCGACGTGATGCTCCCCGACATGGACGGGTTCACCGTCACCCGTTCACTGCGATCGCGTGGACTCGACCTGCCGATCCTGTTCCTCACCGCGCGCGACGCGGTGCAGGACAAGGTGAAGGGCCTGACCGTGGGCGGTGACGACTACGTCACCAAGCCGTTCAGCCTGGAGGAGGTCGTCGCGCGCATCCGCGCCGTGCTGCGGCGTACGTCCGACGCCGGCACGTCCTCGGCGTCGGTCGTCGTGGCCGACCTGGAACTGGACGACGACTCCCACGAGGTGCGGCGCAGCGGAACGGTGATCGAGTTGTCGCCGACCGAGTTCAAGCTGCTGCGCTACCTGATGGTCAACGCCGGTCGCGTGCTGTCCAAGGCGCAGATCCTCGACCACGTCTGGGACTACGACTTCCGCGGCGAGGCAGGCATTGTCGAGAGCTACATCTCCTACCTGCGCCGCAAGGTCGACAGCGCCGGCGAACCGCTGATCCACACCAAGCGCGGGGTCGGCTACGTGTTGCGAGCGCCCCGCGACTGATGCCGCTCTCCCGGACCCGCGAACGCGTCGGTGCGCTGCCGCTGCGGCTGCGACTGGTCGCGATGGTCACGCTGCTGCTGCTCTTCGCGCTCACCCTGACCGGGGTCGCGGCGACGCTGCTGCTGGAGCGTTACCTGCTGCAACGCCAGGACGCGGAGCTGCGCGCGGCGGCGGTCCCGCTGGTCAACGCGGCCCTGACGAGCCGCCCCGACGGTGACACCCGGCTGGTGCCGGCGTACGTCCCGACCGGGACGTACGTGGTCCGGCTGCGCGCCCTGGACGGCACCCACACCGACACCTTCCGCCCGCCGGGCGCCAGCATGCCGAACTGGCCCGAACTGGAGGAGTCGAACGGCTCCGCCGGGCCGTTCACCGTCGACTCGCAGACCGGTGACGACCGGTGGCGGGTCGTCGTCGGTAGCCACACGGACTCCACGCACGGCAGGGTCCGCTACGCCGTCGCCGTGTCGTTGAACAACGTCGACGCGACCGTCGACCGGGTCATCCTGATCGTCACCGCGGCCGGGGTCATCGTGACCCTGTTCGGTGCCGTCGCCGGGTGGTACGGCGTACGCCGGGCGTTCCGTCCGCTGACCGAGATCGAGGACACCGCCGCGACCATCGCCGGTGGCGACCTGACCCGGCGCGTGCCCGAACAGGCCAGCCGGGACGAGGTGGCGAGCCTGTCGCGGTCGCTGAACCTGATGCTGGCCCGCATCGAGGAGTCGTTCACGCTGCGCGAACGCTCCGAGGAGAAGATGCGGCAGTTCGTCGCGGACGCCTCCCACGAACTGCGCACTCCGCTCGCGACCGTCCGCGGCTACGCCGAGCTCTACCGTCAGGGCGCGGTCTCCCGCCCGGAGGACGTCGCGGCCGCGGTCCGCCGGATCGAGGACGAAGCGACCCGGATGAGCGGCATGGTCGACTCCCTGTTGCTGCTCAACCGGCTGGACGAACCGCACGGCGCCGCACGGTTCACCGGTGACGACCGCGACGAGGTCGACCTGACGGTGATCGCCGCCGACGCGGTGCAGGACGCCCGCGCCCGCGACCGCGGGCGGGAGATCCGGATGGTCAGCCGGTCCGGACCGGTCGGTCCGACCCCGGTGATCGGCGACGACTCGGCACTGCGCCAGGTGATCGCGAACCTGCTGGGCAACGCGCTGCGCTACTCCCCCGCCGGCTCGCCGATAGAGGTCGCCGTCGGCACGGAGGGGACGTACGGCGTCGCGGAGGTCCGCGACCACGGCCCGGGCATCCCGGAGCAGCTGCGCGAGCGGATCTTCGAACGCTTCTACCGCGCCGACGAGTCGCGCAACAGCGCCACCGGCGGCAGCGGTCTCGGGCTGGCGATCGTGCAGGCGATCGTCGACTCCCACGACGGAACCGTGCAGGTGCGGGAAACATCCGGGGGTGGGGCGACGTTCCAGGTACGAATCCCGCTCGCGACGCGGAACGCATAGGCCACACACAGCCTCGGGCCAGCGCCCCCTCACCCCGCAGACCTTGACTCGGGGCGGCCCGAAGGAACCGGAGGAGACAGATGAGCGACACGAACGGCAACGGCCCCAGTAACGGCACCAACCCGAGCGACGGCCGGGACGACATCACCGGCCCGATCCCGCCGGTGCAGCCGGCGCCGATGAACCAGCAGCCACAGCCGCAGTACGGCCAGCGCGCCCCGCAGCCGCTCCCCCAACAGCAGCCGCACCAGCCGTGGGCGACGCCCGGGCAGCCGTACGGGTCCGCCGCGCCGGCGGCGACCGCGGTCGCCCCCGAGCAGACCCGGTCGCGCAAGGGCGCCCCCTGGGTCGCCGTCCCCGTCGCGGCCGTGCTGGCCGCCGCTCTCGCCAGCGGCACGACGTACGCCCTCTCCGACCACGACACCGCCGCCGCCGGCAGCAGCACGACCAAGGTGGTCACCGCCAACCCGGCCGACTACAAGGACGGCACCGGCACCAACTGGTCCGCGACCGCGGCGAAGGTGACCGACAGTGTCGTCTCCATCCAGGTCAGCGGCGACTCCGGCAGCGGCGACGGATCCGGGGTGGTGTTGGACACCAAGGGCGACATCGCCACCAACAACCACGTGGCGAGTGTCGCGGGCAGCTCAGGCAAGATCACCGTCACGCTCACCAACAACCTGACCTACACCGCGAAGGTCGTCGGGACCGACCCGGCGACCGACCTCGCAGTGATCCGGTTGGAGAAGCCGCCGAGCGGCCTGAAACCGATCAGCTTCGCCGACACCGCGACGTTGACCGTCGGACAGCCGGTGATGGCGGTCGGCAACCCGCTCGGTCTGTCCGGCACGGTCACCACCGGCATCATCAGCGCGCTCAACCGCCCGGTCACCACCAGTGCGTCGGAGGGCGGCAGCTCGTCGGCGTCCAGCTCGGCGACGACCAACGCGATCCAGACCAGCGCCGCGATCAACCCGGGCAACTCCGGTGGCGCGCTGGTGAATGCCTCCGGCCAGCTGATCGGCATCAACTCCTCGATCGCCACGCTGAACAGCGGCTCGTCCGGTTCGTCGCAATCGGGCAACATCGGCATCGGTTTCGCGATCCCGGTGTCGGTGGTCAAGTCGATCACCGACCAGCTGATCAGCAAGGGTTCGGTGACCCACGCCCAGCTGGGCATCGAGGTCCTGCAGGCCCCCGGTTCGGTCAAGGTCGGCGACGCCACCGAGAGCGCGGCGATCGTACGGTCGGTGAAGGCCAACACCGGTGCGTCCGACGCGGGCTTGAAGGCCGGTGACGCGATCATCGCGGCCGACGGCCAGCAGATCGTCTCCTCGGACGCCCTGGTCGGCTACGTACGCGCCAAGACCGTCGGCGACACGGTCGTGCTCACCGTGGTCCGAAACGGCAAGGAGCAGAAGCTGACCGTCCACCTCGGCAAGGCGAGCTGAGTCCGGTTCCCACCGGATCCACAGACTGCGCCCAGTGGACCTCCAACGTGACCGACTTGACTGCTCCTGTGTCCGTCGTCAGGTCGATCACCGATCAGCTGAGCAAGGGGTCTGCGCCCCACGCCCAACTGGGTGTCTCCGCCAGCACCGCCTCGGTGCAGGTGGGTGACGCGACGGAGACGGCGGCGAAGGTGGCCGAGGTGATGTCGGGTTCGGCAGCGTCCCACGCAGGGGTGCGGGTCGGCGACGCCATCATCGCGGTCGACGACACCGCAATCACCTCGTCGGAGTCCCTGGTCGGCTACGTGCAGACCA
>JASLFY010000266.1 GCA_030150425.1 Yimella sp.
CTCCGGATGTCTCTAGCCGTGGGCCAGAACGTTCTCTGCTGTCGTGACCACACATTAGGAGCAGGGTCTGACAATTCTGCTTCGCGCGGTCATTGATTAGACGCACCAGAGCACGCTCCGGTTCCATCACAGGATAGCGAACAGATGTTCGAGTTCAATTCGACACGCGGAACGGCGCGTCACCAACGTTCCGCGGGGACGTCGAGTTCGCGGCACAGAGCCCGCCAGACGAGCTTCGGATCCACGCCGTCATCGATCGCCTCCAGGCCGGTCCGACTGCCCAATTCGACCAGGACCAGGTCTTTCAGCAGTCCGTCGGCTCGGCGGCGGCCGAACTCCAACTCGGTGAGCTCGGTGAACTCCGTCAAACGCATGCAGCCATTCTCCACGATCGGTGCACGACGGTCACCGGGTCGACCGTCGATGAAGAGGTTTTCGCGACACGCCGGGCCGCCGCCGCGTAGGCGGGATCGTCGAGGACCGCGATGATCGCCTCGGACAGCGATTCCACGGTGGCCGGCCGGACCAGGCGCCCGCAGCCGATCCGCTGAACGCGGTTCGCGAGCTCCCACTGGTCCCCCCCGCCCGGCACCGTCACCACGGGAACCGACGCCCGCAGCGCCTTCGCGAGCATGCCGTGGCCGGCACCGCAGACCACCAGATCCGCCTCGTCCAGGATCTCGTCCTGCCGTGCAGTGGCCGCGACCATCCCGTCGGGCACCCGGTCGCCCACCGGCGGCACCAGGGCCGAGTACACCACCCGCACCGGACGGGTCCGTTGCAGGTCGGCCAGGGCGGCCAACGTCAGCGCTCCCATGTCGCCGGCTCCGGTCGCCGCCGTCGACGGCGCCACCACGATCAGCGGGCCGTCGCCGACCGGTCGATCGAAGATCGCATCCGTCGGTTCGAACAGCAGCGGCCCGACGATGTGCGTGCGCTCCGGCCAGTCCGGGCGCGGCACCTCCAGACCGGGCAGGGTCGCGACGAGCCTAGCGATCGGCTGCGCGTCGTCGTGCAGTTCGATGCCCGACCGCGCCGCACGACGTTGGCGGCGTCCCTTGGCGACCGCGCGGTCCGCCCCGGCGCGCAGCATCACATCCCGCAAACGGCCCACCGGCCCGGTTCCGGCCGCCATGCCCGCGCCGATCGGCGGGAGTCCGCGCGACTGCTCGTACAACGGGTGCGGCGACAGCTCGATCCACAGAAGCCCTGCCAGTTCGGCGGCCCAGCCGCCGGCGATCGTGATGACGTCGCTGATCACCAGATCGACATCCTGCAGTGCCAGCTCGGGTGCGAGCTCGAGAGCCATCCGCGCGGCGCGGACACTCAGTTTGGCACCGGCATCGTCGTCGTCCTCCCCCGGACGCGCGGCGAGCCCCGGCAACGGGCGGACGTCGAGGCCGCGCTGCTGCGCGATCGCGGTCCACCGTTCACCGGTGTAGACGATCACCCGGTCGCCGGCCTCGCGAAGCGCAGTGGCCAGGCCCAGCGCCGGGAATGCATGCCCGGCGTCGGACCCGGCCACGATCGCAACGGTCGGGGTGGCGACGCTCAGCGTCAGTTCGACTCCGGCGTCTGCGCCTGGGTCGGAGCCTGCGGCACCTGCGGCGCCGGGGCCGCGGCCCCCGCCGACTGGCCCGGGTTCAGGGCGCCGCCGCCCATGCTGGCGCGGATCTGCTCCAGCCGAGCGTGACCGGCCATCTGCACACCGGCTGCCTCGACCTCGGCCATCCGGCCGGCGACGCTGCCCTTCGCGAGTTCGGCGGATCCGAGCGCATTGGCGTAGCGGCGTTCGATCTTGTCGCGGACCTGCTCCAGGTTCGGCGTGTTGCCGGGAGCCGCCAGCTCGCTCATCTGGTTCAGCGACTTGGAGACCTGCTCCTGCATCTTCGCCTGCTCCAGCTGGCTCAGCAGCTTGGAGCGCTCGGCCAGCTTCTGCTGCAGCGACATCGCGTTGCGCTCCACCGCCTGCTTGGCCTGCGCTGCGGCCTGCAACGACTGGTCGTGCAGAACCTTCAGGTCTTCGACGTTCTGCTCCGCTGTCACCAGCTGCGCGGCGAACGCCTCGGCGGCGTTGGTGTACTCGGTCGACTTCGCGGCGTCGCCCGCGGCCGCGGCCTGATCGGCGAGCGTCAGCGCCTGCCGGGTGTTGCCCTGCAGCTTCTCGATCTCCTCGAGCTGACGGTTCAGCCGCATCTCCAACTGGCGCTGATTGCCGATGACGGCGGCCGCCTGCTGCGACAGTGCCTGATGCTGACGCTGCGCGTCCTCGATCGCCTGCTGGATCTGCACCTTGGGGTCTGCGTGCTCGTCGATCTTCGCATTCCCCAGCGCCATCATGTAATTCCAGAACTTCACAAATGGGTTGGCCATCGGTCTTCCAAACTCCTCGTTACGCGGGTCGCGTCGGTCTCGTGATCACGCGGCGGCCAGTGCCGTAGCAACACCCGCGCCGTCCACCGAATCTTCCTGGGGGGCAATGACTTCGACAAGGCTATCGGACGCTCCGACGGGCCGGCCCGCCGGCTGCATCAGGCCCGCGACCTGGAAGAGCACCTCGCCGATCGGCACG
>JASLFY010000228.1 GCA_030150425.1 Yimella sp.
CCCTGCTCGTGGGTCACCTCACGCCCACTGCCGGCTGGACGGTGACGGGCGCCGCGACCGTCGTTGGGGTCGGTGCCGCAGCGGTGGCCGTTCGGGCGCACCACGACGAGCTCGGCGCGCCGGCCAGGACGGTGCGGGTGGCCGGGGTGATCGGACTGTGCGGGCTGGCTGCCACGGTGACCTCGGCCGCAGCCGTCGCGGACCACAGCATCCGCCATGACGGCCTGTTGCCGGCGCTCGTCCAGAAGCGGGCCACCGCCCGCCTCGAGGCGCGGGTCATCTCCGATCCGGTGCAGGTGCCGTCCCGCTTCGGTGGTGATGAGGTGTGGCGGGTTCGTCTCGAAGTGACATCCGTCGTGGGTCGCGGATCGACCGGACGATCCGCCGGGCAGCTCACGGCCTTCGGCGACGCCGCCGTGGGACGGCTGCACTGGCACGACACCGTGGCGCTCAGCGGGCGCCTGCAACCGTCCGGCGTCGACCCAGCGGAGTCGACCCTGGTGATCTCGGGGACGCCGCAGCGGCTCCGTCGAGCGGGTCCGGTGGAACGGGCGGCCGACCACGTACGCGCGGCCGTCCGGACCGCCACCGGAGGGTTGCCGCGCGATCCGGCCGGGCTCGTCCCGGCACTGGTCGTCGGTGACACCAGCCGGTTGCCGGACGACCTGAACGCGGCGATGCGGTCGACCGGCATGACGCACCTCAATGCGGTCAGCGGATCGAACGTGACCGTCGTGATGCTCACCGTGGGGTGGGCCTGCGGATGGCTGCGGGTGCCCCGACGGGCGCGCACCTCGGCGATCTTCGTCGGGCTGATCGGTTTCGTCTTCCTGTGCCGGCCCGAGCCGAGCGTCATCCGTGCCGCGGTGATGGGCGGCGTCGGACTGCTCGCGCTGCGCGCCACCGGTCGACGAGCCGCCCCACCGGCGCTCGCCGCCGCGATCGTCGTCCTCCTGGTGCTCGAACCGGCGCTCGCGGCGTCGTACGGATTCGCCCTCTCGGCTCTGGCCACCCTGGGGTTGATCCTGTTCGCCAGACCGTGGGCCGCGGCGATCGCCGCCCGACTGCCGGACCGGCTGTCCTGGTTGGGCGAGGCGATCGCGGTCCCTCTCGCCGCACAGACGATGTGTGCGCCGGTCACTGTGCTGCTCCAACCCACGGTCAGTCTGATCGGCCTTCCGGCGAACATGCTGGCCGCCCCGTTCGTCGCTCCGGCAACGATCGCCGGAGTGGTCGTGGCCGTGCTGGCCGTTCCGCTCCCCGCCGTCGCAGTTGTAGCGGCGTGGACGGCGGGACTTCCGGCCTGGGCGATCTGCCAGGTCGCCCGCCGGTGCGCGGCGGTGCCGTACGGCAGCCTGCCCTGGCTCGGCGGTGCGACTGGAGCCCTGCTGCTCGCGGCGCTCACCCTGGCAGTCCTGGTCGTCGGCCGTGGGCTGCTGGTCCGGGCACGACATTCGGTGATCGCGGTGCCGGCCGCGATCTGCGTCGGGATCGCCGGCTGGGCGCCCCTCCCGCTCGGCTCGGTGCCGGGTGGCTGGGTGGTGATGATGTGCGACGTCGGTCAGGGCGACGCCACGTTGATCCGGTCGGCGCCGGGCCACGCCGTGCTCATCGACACCGGACCCGACCCGGACGCCATGCGCCGTTGCCTCGACGACTCGGGGATCAAAGTTCTGGACGCCGTGGTGCTCACTCACTTCCACGCCGACCACGTCGACGGTCTCGGCGTGGTCCTCGACAGGCTGCCGGTCGGCGAGGTGATCGGCACGTTCGTCGACGAGGACGCCGGCGCGGCGGGGGACGAGCCCGGTCACGAGGTGGCGGCGTTGGCGGCCGTACGTCGGACCGGGCGGGACCTGCGGCGGGTCAGGGCGGGGGAGAGCCTGCGGTGGAACGGGATCTCGGCCGCGGTGCTCTGGCCCGCCCGGGCCATCCACGCCGGGTCACTGCAGAACAACGCCAGCGTGGTGCTGGACCTGCGGGTGGGCGGTCTGCGGATGCTGTTCACCGGCGACATCGAGAAGGAGGCGGCCGCGCGGGTGCTGGCCGCGCTGCGGGCCGAGAACGACCCGACACCGTTCGCGGTGCTGAAGGTCCCGCACCACGGGTCGGCCAACCAGGACCCCGAGCTGGTGCGGTCGGTGGCGGCGCCGGTCAGCCTGATCGGCGTGGGCGCGGACAACGACTACGGCCACCCGAACGCCCGCACGCTGGCGTTGCTGGGCACGGTCGGCAGCGTGGTGCTGCGAACCGACCAGGGTGGGGCGATCCGGCTCTACCGCAAGGGCGACGGATTCGCCGTCGTACGCGGTCCGGGTCGGGCGCCGACCGAGAGGCAGTCGGGCATACCGGCGGCCTCCACCAACGCCGCGACGGTCGCGGCGACGGCCGGAACGCGCTGCAGGTCGGGGGTGGTCACCGCGTAGACCGAACGGCTCGACGGGGGATCCATCGGCAGCACCTTCACGCGGGCGTTGGGCGCCGAGCGCAGGATCAGGTCCGGGACGAGCGCGACGCCGAGGCCCTCCGCGACCAGGCCGAGCACCGCGACGTAGTCCTCGGTCTCGAAGGCGACGTCCGGCGCGAAGTGCGCCTTGTCGGCGAGCGCGAGCAGGTGGCCGCGACAGCGCGGGCAGCCGGCGATCCACGGCGCGGACGCGAGGTCGGCGAGCTTCACCGTCGGCTGGGAGGCGAGCGGGTGGTCGACCGGCAGTGCGAGGCGCACCGGGTCGTCCAGCAGCTTGGTGGAGACGAAGTCGCCCAGACGGTCGTCGTCGCGCGTGAGGTCGAGGCCGTCGTACGTGAACGCCACCGCGACGTCGCACTCCCCGGCGCGCAACGCGGCCAACGACTGCGGCGGCTCGCCCTCGGCGAAGCTGACCTTCACGTCGGGGAAGCGCTGCTTGACCAGCGACAGCGCGCGCGGGACGAGCGTCGACGACGAGGACGGGAAGGCCATCAGACGGACGCGTCCGGACTGCAGACCGGCGATCGCCGCGACCTCCGACTCGGCCGCGCTGATCGCGCTGAGCACGCTGGTGGCGTGGCGCGACAGGACCTCGCCGGCCTCCGTCAGTCGTACGTTGCGACCCATCCGCTCGACCAGCGGAGTGCCGAGGCGTTCCTCGAGGCGGCGCACCATCTGGGAGATCGCGGGCTGGGAATACCCGAGTGCCGATGCGGCCGCGGTGAAGCTGCCCTCCTCGGCGATGGCACGAATCACTCGGAGTCCAGCGGCGTCGATCATGGGTACTAGCGTACAAAGTGCAATGAACGAGGACCTCACAACGACGACCAGTGCCGACCCGACCGACGCAGCCGACGAGCGCGCGCAGGACCTGCTGACCGAACGCTTCCGCGAGCGGGCAGTCCTCGCGATCACCGGAGCCGGGCTGTCGACGGCCGCCGGACTGCCCGACTACCGCGGGCCCGACGGTGTGCGCCGGGTGCAGCCGATGACCGTGTCGGAGTTCCGCGCGACGCCGGAGGCGCGGCGTCGTTACTGGGCACGGTCGTACGCCGGGTGGGGCCGCTTCAATGCCGCCGAGCCCACCCCGGCCCACTTCGCGCTCGCCGCCCTCGAGGGCGCCGGGTTCATCGACCACACGATCACCCAGAACGTCGACGGCCTGGCACGCCGCGCCGGCAGTCGGGAGGTCACCGAGCTGCACGGGCGCCTGGACCAGGTCGTCTGTCTGCGCTGCCGCAGCGTGCGGGAGCGGGACTGGATGCAGCAGGAGCTCTCCGCCCGCAACCCCGGGTTCGAGTCGGCGGTGGTCGACGCCCGTACCGCCCCGTTGCGGCCGGACGGCGACGTCGACCTCGACGGTCGGTGGGAGGCCGAGCTGCGCCTGGTGGACTGTCCGATGTGCGGTAGCGACATGCTCAAGCCGCACGTCGTGATGTTCGGTGAGTCGGTGCCCAAGCCGGTGGTCGACCACTGCTTCGCGCTGGTCGAGGCCGCCCGGACGCTGGTCGTGATCGGGTCGTCACTCGGCGTGATGTCGGGCTACCGCTTCGCCCGGCACGCCGTACGCCGGGACATCCCGGTGGTGCTGGTCAACACCGGATGGTCGCGGGCCGAGGACATCGCCACAGCACACGTCCACCGGGACCTGCAGGACGTGACCGTCGGCCTGGCCCGGCAGCTGGTCGGCTGACCGACCGGCCGCCGGAGTCGCGGTCCGGTCGGATCAGACCCGCCGCAGGACCGCGGTGACCTTGCCGAGGACGACCGCGTCGTCGCCGTCGATCGGTTCGTACGCCGGGTTGTGCGGCATCAGCCAGACCTTGCCGTCCTTGCGCTTGAACGTCTTGACCGTGGCCTCGTTGTCGAGCATCGCGGCCACGATGTCGCCGTTGTCGGCGGCCGGCTGCTGACGCACGACGACCCAGTCGCCGTCGCAGATCGCCGCGTCGACCATCGAGTCACCGACGACCTTCAGTAGGAACAGGTCGCCCTCGCCGACGATCTGGCGGGGGAGCGGGAAGACGTCCTCCACGACCTCCTCCGCGAGGATCGGGCCACCGGCCGCGATCCGACCCACCACCGGAACGTACGACGCCGCCGGGCGGTTGTCGCCGACCCCGGTCTCGTCGATCAGGCTCTCGCTCGCACCGGTCACGCTCGAACCGCCGAGGCGTCCGCGCCGGTCGGCGTCGCTCTCGGGGCTGATGACCTCCATCGCCCGCGGCCGGTTCGGGTCGCGGCGCAGATAACCCTTGCGCTCGAGCATCGACAACTGGTGGGCCACGGAGCTCGGGCTGGTGAGGCCGACCGCCTCGCCGATCTCGCGGATGCTCGGCGGGTAGCCACGACGCTCGACCGAGTTGCGGATGACCTCCAGGACCTTCCGCTGGCGGGTGGTGAGTTCGGCACCCGCGTCGCCGTCGGGCAGGTGGTGGATCTTCGCCATGTCGTGGACGTCCCGTCTGAGTTGTTCGAACTGTTCTACCGCAGTTGTCCCGCCGCCTCCCGGCAGTGCCGGAAGCCCTGTGGAGAACGAGTGGCAGTGGTGCTGGCGGTGATGTTGTCGGTGGTCGGTTGTTAGCTGCGAAGCATGAATCGAGCGTATGCCGTCGACCGAACACTTTCAAACATGTGTACGACGCGTGTCTCGCCCGGATCGAACATTCGTGCTATAAATCGTACAGACGTGCGATCGCACACCTGTGCGAAGAGCGTACGACCTGGAGACACCCTCGTGGTGTCGGGGACGGAGGAACCCATGAGTGCTGTGACCCACCTCGCGGAGCCGATGATCGCGCCGCTGCCCGCCACCGGCGGTCGCGGGCGCCGGCGTCACCTGCAGCTGGTGCCGCCGCTCGCCGAGCAGGGCGACCGCTCCCGACTCGAGCTGCGCGGCGACCGTGACAGTCGCGGCGGTAGCGTGCGACTGACCGTGCGCGGTCGTCGGGTGCTGGTGCTGCTCGGCCTGGCCGCCGTACTGGTGGCCGGCTTCGGTGCGGCGCGGGCCATGGCGGCCCCGGCGCCGGCGGTGCCGTCGGGCGTGACCGTCCAGTCCGGGCAGACGCTGTCGGAGATCGCCCACCGCGCCTACCCGTCGATGCCGGTCAGCCAGGCGGTCGTCCGGGTGCAGTTGGCGAACGGTCTGAACTCGCTCCAGGTCCACGCCGGCCAGCACCTCGTTCTGCCCCGCTGAGACCCGTGCCCCGGCAGATTTTGGTCGGGCAGTCCGTCGCCGACGGACTGCCCGACCGTGTCATTTCGGGGGCCTCGGCGGGCCGGCGCCCGGTGATTCCGCGGCGATTCCGGGACGACGCGCCGGGCTCTTGCATGTGTGGTCGGATCGTCCTACGATCCCTATATCTAGTAGTTACACCGATGTAAGTCGCCCACATGTGGTCCCCATGTTGTGCACGGCTTGTCCACCGGTTATCAACAGATCGATCCCCAGATCGACCGGACGATCCCTTCCGGCTCGGGCATTCGCATGCCCGCGGCCGGGTGGAAAGCGCGCCGGGAACGACGAGAAGAACGACCCGGAACCCAGGAGAGGAGCCGCCCGTGCACTGCCCGTTCTGCCGCAATGACGACTCGCGCGTCGT
Source organism: Yimella sp. (assembly GCA_030150425.1). Lineage (GTDB taxonomy): Bacteria > Actinomycetota > Actinomycetes > Actinomycetales > Dermatophilaceae > Yimella. The sequence continues at coordinate 6,070 of JASLFY010000228.1, forward strand.
CGACAGCCGCACCAGCGACGACGGCACCTCCATCAAGCGCCGCCGGCAGTGCCCGGAGTGCGGGAAGCGGTTCTCCACGATCGAGACCGCGGGGCTCACCGTGGTCAAGCGGTCCGGGGCGAGCGAGCCGTTCTCCCGGCAGAAGGTCCTCGTCGGCGTCCGCAAGGCCTGCCAGGGGCGCCCGGTCAGCGAGGACCAGTTGGCCCTCCTGGCGCAGGAGGTCGAGGAGGGCATCCGCTCGCGCGGGGTCGCCGAGATCGACGCCCACGACGTCGGCCTGGAGATCCTCGGTCCGCTGCGGCGGCTCGACGAGGTCGCCTACCTGCGTTTCGCCTCGGTCTACCAGGCGTTCGACGGGCTCGACGACTTCGAGCAGGCGATCAGTCTGCTGCGCGCGGAGCGCGCGGCAACCGGCCAGAGCTGACCGGCTCGGCCCCACCAGCATCCGACTTCTGAACACACCAGTTCGAGCACGACACCACTCACACGGAGGAGAATCATGACGGAGACGACCAGCGCACGTTCGCGGGCGCGTCGCAGCCCCAAGGGCGTCAAGGTGGAGCGCATCTTCACCACCCCGGGTGTCCACCCCTACGACGAGGTCACCTGGGAGCGCCGCGACGTCGTCCAGCAGAACTGGAAGACCGGCGAGACGATCTTCGAGCAGCGCGGTGTCGAGTTCCCCGACTTCTGGTCGCTGAACGCCTCGACCATCGTCACCACCAAGTACTTCCGCGGCGCCGTCGGCACCGACGCCCGCGAGAACAGCCTCAAGCAGCTCATCGACCGCGTCGTGATGACCTACGTCAAGGCGGGCAAGGAGCACGGCTACTTCGCCTCCGACGAGGACGCCGAGCTGTTCGAGCACGAACTGACCTGGTCGCTGCTGCACCAGGTGTTCGCCTTCAACTCCCCGGTGTGGTTCAACGTCGGCACCAAGAGCCCGCAGCAGGTCTCGGCCTGCTTCATCCTGTCGGTCGACGACTCGATGGACTCGATCCTGAACTGGTACAAGGAAGAGGGCTTCATCTTCAAGGGCGGCTCGGGCGCCGGTCTGAACCTGTCCCGCATCCGTTCCTCCAAGGAGCTGCTGTCCAGCGGCGGCACCGCCAGCGGGCCGGTCAGCTTCATGCGTGGTGCGGACGCCTCCGCCGGCACCATCAAGTCCGGTGGCGCCACGCGCCGCGCGGCGAAGATGGTCGTCCTCGACGTCGACCACCCGGACATCGAGGAGTTCGTCGAGACCAAGGCGCGCGAGGAGGACAAGATCCGCGCGCTGCGCGACGCCGGGTTCGACATGGACCTCGGCGGCAAGGACATCACCTCGGTCCAGTACCAGAACGCCAACAACTCGGTGCGCGTCACCGACGAGTTCATGCGTGCGGTGGAGGCCGGCACCTCCTTCGGTCTGCGTTCGCGCGGCACCGGTGAGGTCATCGAGTCGGTCGACGCCCGTGAGCTGTTCGACAAGATCAACAAGGCCGCCTGGGAGTGCGCCGACCCGGGTCTGCAGTACGACGACACGATCAACGACTGGCACACCAACCCCGAGACCGGCCGCATCACCGCGTCCAACCCGTGCTCGGAGTACATGTCGCTGGACAACTCGTCCTGCAACCTGGCGAGCCTCAACCTGCTGAAGTTCCTCAAGGACGACGGCACCTTCGACGCGGTGACCTTCACCAAGTCGGTCGAGCTGATCTTCACCGCGATGGACATCTCGATCTGCTTCGCCGACTTCCCGACCGAGGCGATCGGCCGCACCACCCGCGACTACCGCCAGCTGGGCATCGGCTACGCCAACCTGGGCGCGCTGCTGATGGCCACCGGCCACGGCTACGACTCCGAGGGTGGCCGCAGCCTCGCCGCCGCCATCACCTCGCTGATGACGGGTGCGGCCTACCGCCGCTCGGCCGAGCTCGCCGCCGTCGTCGGTCCGTACGCCGGCTATGCCCGCAACGCCGACGCCCACCAGCGCGTCATGCGCAAGCACCGTTCGGCCAACGACGAGGTCCGCACCCTCGACGTGATGGACGGCGACATCCTCAAGCACGCCACGAAGGCCTGGGCCGACGTCGTCGAGCTGGGCGCCAAGAACGGCTTCCGCAACGCGCAGGCCTCGCTGCTCGCGCCGACCGGCACCATCGGCTTCATGATGGACTGCGACACCACCGGCATCGAGCCGGACTTCTCGCTGGTCAAGTTCAAGAAGCTCGTCGGCGGTGGCTCGATGCAGATCGTCAACCAGACGATCTGCATCGAGCCACCACCGACCAGCTTCTTGAACTTGACCAGCGAGAAGTCCGGCTCGATGCCGGTGGTGTCGCAGTCCATCATGAAGCCGATGGTGCCGGTCGGCGCGAGCAGCGAGGCCTGC
>JASLFY010000350.1 GCA_030150425.1 Yimella sp.
GGGTTCTCGTAGCAGAGTCACAGCCGCTCACTTTCGAACGACACGCCGAACTGCGAGTTTCCTGTAGTTTTCTCATATTTTGAGATTTCACCCCACCCGCCAGGGTGTCGCGGCGCGGCTCACCGCCCTCCGGCGCCACAGCGGGTACCTTGCCGGACCGCGGGAAAGGCGTTGCCACACAGCCACGTACGCCCCCGACCGCACCGCTCGGGCCGAGCACGACGCCCGTGACGCCGGAACCGTTCCTGCGGTTCGTCACGATTTCGCACAAGACCCCGAACACGCCGAAAGCCCCCTCGCCCGGAACGGGCGCAGGGGGCTTTCGGCGTGTTCGGGGTCTTGTGCGAAATCGTGATGAACCGGAGGAACGGTTCCGGCGTCACGGGCGTCGTGCTCGGCCCGAGCGGTGCGTTCGGGGGCGTACGTGGCTGTGTGGCAACGCCTTTCCCGCGGGCCGGCAAGGTACCCGCTGTGGCGCCGGAGGGCGGTGAGCCGCGCCGCGACACCCCGGCGGGTGGGGTGAAATCTCAAAATATGAGAAAACTACAGGAAACTCGCAGTTCGGCGTGTCGTTCGAAAGTGAGCGGCTGTGACTCTGCTACGAGAACCCCGCAAGATCCCCTGAATGGCGCGGAATCCTGTGGGTCACGAAGCATTTTCGGATGAAGTCACTCGAGTCACATACGCCTCATTCATCACTTGTGCAAGGACTGACACGCGGATTTACATCACTCACGACTTCCACACCCGTTCAACTATCGGCACACTCCTGACCGCAGCCAATCCGAAGTGCTCGGGGCCGAGGATCGCGTTCGTCTGATGGGGAAGTCATACGGCGTGGCTGTGCGTCAACGAGACGACCAGATACGAGTACCGAGAGGGCCCGATGACGATCATCACGCCACGCCATCAAAAACAACGCCCGGGACTGACCAGCCGCATCGCGCCGGCCGTCGCCGCTCGCAAGACCGTCGTGCTCGGCGGGGTGGCCGTTGCCGCTCCGGCGACCGCGGTTAGTGTGTTGGCGGCTCCGGCTGCCGAGGCAGCAGTCTCCGTGCACACCGCAGGCGCCGTCCAGGCCGCCGGTAGCCACGTGGCGGCCGCGACGGCCGTGAAGGCGGCGCCGGCCACGCAGGACGTCACCTGGCTGCGCTACGGCGACACCGGGTCCCTGGTGAAGGTTCTCCAGCAGCGTCTCGGCGGTCTGTCCGTCGACGGCTCGTTCGGCCCGGCGACGCTGGCCAAGCTGAAGGCCTACCAGCGCGCCAAGGGCCTCTACGTCGACGGCATCGTCGGCCCGAACACCTGGCAGTCGCTGGGCGGTTTCCCGTCCTCGACCCCGTCCGACCCGCCGCCCACCACCACGCCGACTCCGCCGCCGGCCCAGTGCGAGGTCACCACCCTGCGCTACGGCTCCAGCGGTGACCTGGTGCAGGTGCTGCAGCAGCGCCTCGGCGGCCTGGCCGTCGACGGCTCCTTCGGTCCGGCGACCCTGGCCAAGGTGAAGTCGTACCAGGCCGGCAAGGGCCTGTCGGGCACCGGCGTCGTCGACGCCGCGACCTGGGGCGCTTTGGGCGGTTTCCCGTGCACCACGACCACGACGCCGCCGACGACCAACCCGCCGACCCCGACCGACCCGGGTCCGGGCTCGAGCACCGACAAGGGTCAGCAGATCATCTCGATCGCCAAGCAGTACCTCGGCGTTCCGTACGTCTGGGGCGGTGCGACGCCGAGCGGTTTCGACTGCTCCGGTCTGACGCAGTACGTCTACGCGAAGGCGGGCATCTCGATCCCGCGCGTGGCGCACCTGCAGCAGAACTACCTGAAGCCGACGTCGAGCCCGCAGCCGGGTGACCTGGTGTTCTTCGGTTCGCCGGCGTACCACGTGGGCATCTACCTCGGGAACAACACGGAGATCGCTGCTCCGTACCCGGGCCAGGTCGTCCGCATCCAGCCGATCTACTCGACGCCGTCCGGGTACGGCACCTTCCGCTGACGCGGTAGGCCCAGAAAGGATTCGCCGTGCTCCGCACTGCTCCGGCTCCGCGCCACCAGAAGCGTCGGCCCAACGCCGCCGCCCAGGTCGTCACCGCTCCTCGGCTGATCGCCGGGGTCGGTGTCGCGACCACCATCCCGACCGTTGCCGGCACCGCGCTCGCCCCGAGCGCCGACGCCGCCGTACGCAGCGTGTCGCACGTCGCGACCACCGGGACCCCGATCCGTACGACCGTCGTGAAGTCGGCCACCACGCAGGTCGTGTGGCTGACGTACGGATCTACCGGTTCGCTCGTCAAGACCGCGCAGCAGAAGCTGGGCGGCCTGGCGGTGGACGGTTCGTTCGGTCCGGCCACGCTGGCCCGGGTGAAGGCCTTGCAGAAGTCGAAGGGTCTCTACGTCGACGGCCGCATCGGTCCGTCCACCTGGGAGGCGCTCGGCGGCTTCCCGGGCTCGACCGTGACCGCCCCTCCGACCACGCCGCAGCCGCCGACCTGCTCGGTCACCACGCTGCGTTACGGGTCGACCGGCGCCCTCGTGAAGACCGCGCAGCAGAAGCTGGGTGGCCTGGCGGTGGACGGTTCGTTCGGTCCGGCCACGTTGACCCGGGTGAAGGCGTACCAGAAGTCGAAGGGCCTGCCGGTGACCGGCGCGGTCGACGCGGCGACCTGGAAGGCGCTCGGCGGTTCGTGCGCGACCTCGACTCCGCCCACGACCACGCAGCCGCCGACGTCGACGCCCCCGACCACCACGCAGCCGCCGGCCACGACACCGCCGGTGGTCGGTGACCCGAACGGTCCGTACCGGATGCCGTTCGTCAAGGGTGCGACGTACAAAATCACCCAGGGTCCGCGGTCGACGTACTCGCACAACAACAGCTACGACATGGACGGCATCGACTTCGGACTCCCGGTCGGCACGCAGGTCGTCGCCTCGCGGGCGGGTGTCGTCTACGACACCGGTTACGTCTCCTCGGGCGGCAACTACGTGAAGATCAAGGACGCCTCGGGGCTGTGCCAGGTGTACTTCCACCTGTCCAGCTACCAGGTCGTCGAGGGGCAGTCGATCGCGCAGGGCCAGAGCATCGCGAAGTCGGGTAACACCGGCTACAGCACCGGCGCCCACCTGCACTTCCAGCTGATCAGCTGCACCACCTGGCGGACCGCCGGTCTGCCGGACAGCGTCGAGCGGGGCACCAGCTACCCGTCCGGCGTCTACGTGACCAGCCAGAACGGCTGATCACCCACCAGCACAGGAGCCCCTCGCCACCGGATAGCTGGTGGCGAGAG
>JASLFY010000005.1 GCA_030150425.1 Yimella sp.
AGGATGATCTTCCCCTTCTTGAGCAGCTGCTGCTGATCGTTGTTGACCACGACGATGAGACGTTCCCCCAATCGCGCCGCGGACTCGATCATGTCCAGGTGCCCCCCGTGGAGCGGGTTGAAATAACCGCTGACGACCACAACCTTCATGGCGGGCAGGATACCCGCGCCTAGCTGAGGAACTGCTCAGCGTCGAGAATCCGGTAGGCGTAGCCCTGCTCGGCCAGGAAGCGCTGGCGGTGCGCGGCGAAGTCGGCGTCGACGGTGTCGCGGGTGACGACGGCGTAGAAATGCGCCGTACGACCGTCGCCCTTCGGGCGCAGGACGCGCCCCAACCGCTGGGCCTCCTCCTGCCGCGACCCGAACGTCCCGCTCACCTGGATCGCGACGCTCGCCTCCGGCAGATCGATCGAGAAGTTGGCCACCTTGCTGACGACGAGGCGGTCGATCTCGCCGGCCCGGAACGCGTCGAACAACTGCTGCCGACGGCGTACGGGGGTCTCACCGGTGATCAGTTCCGCGTCGAGCCGGCCGGCGAGGGTGTGGAGCTGGTCGAGGTACTGGCCGATGACCAGCAACGGTTCGCCGGGGTGGGCGGCCGCGATCCGCTCGACCACCGCCTCCTTCGCCGGCGCGCACGCCGCGAACCGGTAGCGCTCGTCGGGGTCCGTGGTGGCGTACGCCATCCGTTCGCCCTCGGTCAGCGTCACCCGGACCTCCACGCAGTCCGCGGGGGCGATGTAACCGGCCGCCTCGATCTGCTTCCACGGCGCGTCGAAACGCTTCGGACCGATCAGGCTGAAGACGTCCTGCTCGCGGCCGTCCTCGCGGACCAGCGTCGCGGTCAGGCCGAGCCGGCGGCGGGCCTGCAGGTCCGCCGTCATCCGGAAGATCGGCGCGGGCAGCAGGTGGACCTCGTCGTAGACGATCAGGCCCCAGTCGCGGGCGTCGAGGACCTCGAGGTGGGGGTGCACGCCCTTCCGCTTGTGGGTCAGCACCTGGTAGGTCGCGATGGTGACCGGACGGATCTCCTTGCGGGCGCCGCTGTACTCGCCGATCTCGTCCTCGGACAGGGTCGTACGACGCAGCAGCTCGTCCTTCCACTGCCGGGCGCTGACCGTGTTGGTCACCAGGATCAGCGTCGTCGTTCGAGACCGCGCCATCGCGCCGGCGCCGACGATTGTCTTGCCCGCGCCGCAGGGCAGCACCACGACCCCGGACCCGCCGTGCCAGAAGCCGTCGATCGCCTGCTCCTGGTAGTCGCGCAGCTCCCAGCCGTCGTGGTTCAGCTCGATCGGGTGGGCCTCGCCGTCGACGTAGCCGGCTTCGTCCTCGGCCGGCCAGCCGACCTTGATCAGCTGCTGCTTGATCGCGCCGCGCTCGGAGGCGTGGACCAGCACGGTGTCGTCGTCGATCCGGTCACCGACCAGAGGGGCGATCTTCTTGTGGCGCAGCACCTCCGTCAGCACCGCTCGGTCGGTCGTGGTCAGCACCAACCGGTGTTCGCCGTCGACCAACTGCTTGCGCAGCGTCAGCCGGCCGTAGCGGTGCATGGTGTCGGTGAGGTCGATCAGCAGCGAGTTCGGAACCGGGAACCGGCTGTAGCGCAGCAGCGCGTCGACCACCTGCTCGGCGTCGTAGCCCGCGGCCCGCGCGTTCCACAGCCCGAGCGGGGTCACCCGGTAGGTGTGGATGTGTTCGGGGGCGCGCTCGAGCTCGGCGAACGGGGCGATCGCGGTGCGCGCCTCGCGGGCCAGCGGGTGGTCGACCTCGAGCAGCACCGTCTTGTCGCTCTGCACAATCAGGGGTCCATCGGTCACGCTTCAGGCTAAACGAGCGCGTGAGACGATCACCGCATGAGCTTGCCGATGGTCGAACGGGAGTCGGGGCTGCCCGACAGCATCACGATCTACGAGGTCGGGGCGCGCGACGGACTGCAGAACGAGAAGACCGCGGTGCCGACCGAGGTCAAGGCGGAGTTCGTCCGCCGGATGATCGCGGCCGGCCTCGACACGATCGAGACGACCTCGTTCGTCCCGCCGACCTGGATCCCGCAGCTGGCCGACGCCACCGAGCTCGTCGCGCAGCTGGGCGAGGAAGCGCGCCGTCCCACCCGGCCGGTGCTGGTGCCCAACGAGCGCGGCCTCGACAACGCCCTGGCCGCCGGCGTACGCGCGGTTGCCGTCTTCGGCTCCGCCACCGAGACCTTCGCCCGCAAGAACCTCAACCGTTCGGTCGACGAGTCGTTGACGATGTTCGCCCCCGTCGTGCAGCGTGCGAAGGACGCCGACGCGTGGGTGCGCGGCTACGTCTCGATGTGCTTCGGCGACCCGTGGGAAGGACCGGTCCCGGTCGAGCAGGTCGTCGCGGTGTGCGTACGCCTGATGGAGCTGGGTTGCGACCAGCTCAGCCTCGGCGACACGATCGGGGTCGGCACCGCCGGACACGTCGTACGGCTGTTGGAGGCGTTGGCGGACGAGGGAATCGGCGCCGACCGCATCGGCGTGCACTTCCACGACACGTACGGCCAGGCGCTCGCGAACACCCTCACCGCGCTGCGCCACGGGGTGCGCGTCGTCGACGCGTCGACCGGTGGGCTCGGCGGGTGCCCGTACGCGAAGTCCGCGACCGGCAACCTGGCCACCGAGGACCTCGTGTGGATGTGCCGCGGCCTGGGCATCGAGACCGGGGTCGACCTCGACCAGTTGGTCGCCACGAGCGGGTGGATGGCGCAGCAGTTGGGCCGCCCGTCGCCGTCGCGGGTGGTGCGCGCGCTCGGCGGCTGAGTATTCGTCGGAGGTTGTCGGCGCCGCCAAGTAACGTGGCTCACATGCGATCCGGACTGACCTCTTCCTTCGACACCACGACCCGCCCGCAGGACGACCTGTTCGGGTTCGTCAACAACACCTGGGTGCGCTCGACCGAGATCCCCGACGACCGCGCCCGCTACGGCAGCTTCGACAAGCTGCGCGAGGAGTCCGAGGCGAACGTCCGGGCGATCATCGAGCAGGCCGCCGGCTCCGACGCCGGCGAGGGTTCGGCGCAGCGCAAGGTGGGCGACCTGTACGCCTCGTTCATGGCCACGGACGCCCTCGAGGCCGCCGCGGCACAGCCCCTGGCCGACCGGCTCGCGCAGATCGACGGTCTCTCCTCGACCGGCGAGCTCGGCGGGCTGATGGGCGAGCTGACGCGGCGCGGCATCTGGTCCGCGGTGCTGCTCTACGTCACGGCCGACGCCAAGGACCCGGAGAAGTACATCGCCTACCTCGAGCAGGGTGGCCTCGGGCTGCCCGACGAGTCCTACTACCGCGACGACAAGTACGCCGAGGTCCGCAGCGACTACGTCGCCCACATCGAGCGGATGGCGAGGCTGGCGAACCTGCCCGACCCGGCCGGGTTCGCCCAGCGGGTGATGGCGCTCGAGACCCGGATCGCCAAGAGTCACTGGGACGTCGTGGCCACCCGTGACGCGCTCAAGACCTACAACAAGAAGTCGTACGACGAGCTGAAGTCCCTTGCGCCGCAGTTCGACTGGGACGCCTTCACCGCCGGCCTGAACGCTCCCGCCGGTGCCTTCGACCACGTCGTGGTCGGCGAGCCGTCGTTCTTGGAGGGCCTGTCGCAGGCGCTCGCCGAGGTCGACCTGGCCGACTGGAAGGCGTGGCTGTCGTGGCACCTCATCAGTTCGCAGGCGCCGTACCTCTCCGCCGACTTCGTCGACGAGAACTTCGCCTTCTTCGGCCGTACGCTCAGCGGCACCCCGAAGCTCAAGGAGCGTTGGAAGCGCGGCGTCGCCGTGGTCGAGGGCTCGCTGGGTGAGGTCGTCGGCCAGCTCTACGTCGAGCGCCACTTCCCGCCGCGCGCCAAGGAGCGGATGCAGGAACTGGTCGCCAACCTGATCGAGGCCTACCGCCGCGACTTCGAGACGCTCGAATGGATGAGCCCGGCCACCCGGGAGAAGGCGCTCGACAAGCTGGGCAAGTTCGAACCGAAGATCGGCTACCCGGACAAGTGGCGTGACTACTCCGACCTGGAGATCCGCGCCGACGACCTGCTCGGCAACATCGCCCGGTCGGCCGAGTTCGAGCTGGCCCGTCAGCTGAACCGGATCGGCGGTCCGATCGACCGCACCGAGTGGCTGATGACCCCGCAGACGGTGAACGCCTACTACCACCCGGTGATGAACGAGATCGTCTTTCCGGCGGCCATCCTGCAGCCGCCGTTCTTCGACGTCGACGCCGACGACGCGGTCAACTACGGCGGCATCGGCGCGGTGATCGGCCACGAGATCGGTCACGGCTTCGACGACCAGGGCTCGCGCTACGCCGGCGACGGCAGCCTCACCGACTGGTGGACCCCGGAGGATCGCGAGCGCTTCGACGCGTTGTCGCAGAAGCTGATCGCCCAGTTCGACGAGCTGGAGCCGGCTGACGCGCCGGGCACCAAGGTCAACGGTGGTCTCACCGTCGGCGAGAACATCGGTGACCTCGGCGGGCTGACGATCGGGTTCAAGGCGTACGGCATCGCCCAGGAGGCCGCTCCGGCGCCGGAGCTCGACGGCTACACCGGCAACCAGCGGTTCTTCCTCGGCTACGGCCAGGTGTGGTGCGGCAAGTCGCGTCCGGAGGAGGCGAAGCGGTTGATCGCGATCGACCCCCACGCCCCGGCCAACTGCCGCGCCAACGTGGCCCGCAACCTGCAGGAGTTCCACGACGCCTTCGACGTGCAGCCCGGCGACGGGATGTGGCTCGAGCCGGCCGACCGGGTGCGGATCTTCTGATCGCCGTGACCGGCGTGATGCACAGCGCGGCTTGTAACGCGCGCTGTGCATCACCGGCACGGTCGGCAGCCGGGCTCAGGCCGAACTGACCGACCGGATCCGATACAGCTCGAACGGCCGCTGCTGCCCGTCGGCGAGGTGCAGGGCGATCAGGCGCCCGCCGTTGACCACCAGCGGGCGCACGGTGAACGGCATCACCCGACCCCGGTCCCGGGCGTAGCTGATCCGCACCGTGCGCTCGTCGGCGATCGCGTCCTGCAGGATGCCGAGCAGGACCGACGGGTCCTCGGTGCGGCGGTCGGCGCGGAACCCCGTGCTGGTCTGCGACTGCGCTAATTCGACGATCTGGCGTACGCGGTCGGGGTCCGGCGCGACGGCGTCGTGGCGGACCTGTTCCCGGGGCGCCACCGCGCGTTCGGCCGCGCTGCCGAGGGCGACCGCGACGCCCTCCGCCGACTCCGCGAGCGCGCCGTGGCCGGCCTTGCGCAGCGCGGTGATCAACCGACCGGGTGCGACCGCCGCCACCGCCACCGTCGGCGCGATGAGGCGCAGGCCGAGCGGGGCGAGGGTCGAGTCCGCGACGAGGGCGGCCAGGCCGGCCTCGTCGGTGCTGCGGACGTACGCCGTCGCGGCCCCGACCAGCGTCCGACCGTGGCGGCGCGCGGCGTCGTCGATCAGGTAGGTCAGCGGCTGCGGCAGCGGAGTGGGACAGGCTCGAGCGAGGGCGTCGCGCAACTGGCCGGCGGTCAGCCCGGCGTCGAGAGCGTGTGAGACCGACCGGTCGGAGAACCGGAAAACCGTTGCCCCGCCACGGGATTCGACCGCGGCGGCGTTGTGCATCAAGCGGTGGAGGTCGTCGGTGAGCGGGCCCGGCGCGATGGCGGTCAGGTCGGGCTGAATGAACACCTGGTCGACCAGCTGCGGCAGCAGCGGACGCAGGGTCTCGCCGTCGAGCTCTCCGGTGACGAGGGCGCGACCGGCGGTGGTCAGCTGTCGCCCGACCGCGAGGCCGCACCACGCCGCCTCGCGCAGCACCTCCGCCGCTCGGGTAGGCGCACCCGGCGGCAGCGCCAGCGGGCGGTGCCAGTTGAGCAGGGCGTCCAGTTCGGTGGCGGTGGGCACGGCGGACAGGTCGCTCAACACGCCCAGCACCGCCTGTCGGCGCCCGAGCATCAGCGGCCACTCCGCCTGCGGGCCGAGCAGGTTGACGGTTCCGGACGGCCCGCGGGTGCCGACCAGCGACGCCGCGCGGGTGGTCAGCCACCACGCGTTCGCCAGTTGCGCCCAGCGTTCGGCCGGATCGAGCTCGACCCAGTCGTCGAACTTCTGGGTGGGCCGCCAGTGCGCGTCGATCTGTCGGTCAGAAGCGAACAGGCCTGCGGCGCAGGCGAGTTCGGTGACGAACGCGGTCTCGGCCGGGTCCAGGCCGAGCTGCCCCTCCAGGGTGCGCTGCTCGCGTACGGACAGTCCGCCCTTGCGCATCACCGGCGGCGCCTCGGTCGACCACAACTCACCGAGGGCCTCGACGTGACGGATCAACGCGATCGCGGCCAGGCCGCCGGCGGTGTCGATCTCCGCGGCCGGACGGGCCGGTTGGGTCGGCGACGGCGGCTCGAGCGCCGACACGACCGACCCACCTCGTACGGCCAGGCCCACCTCCAGCGGCAGGACGACGTGGTCGTCGCGGCGTACGGCCAGCCCGGCGTCGAGGAGTTCCATCGCCCGCTCGGGCGCCTGCATCCGCTGCGGGTGGGCGATCGGGTGGCGGGTGGCCATCGATTCCAGCAGTCCGCGCGCCGGCTCGGACAGGCCGTCGATCGCGGCGGTCAGGTCGGCGGGCAGCGGCTGGTCGGTCAGGCTGCGCAGCCGCGGTCCGAGCCGCCCGGGAAAGGGCACCTCGCCGGTTGCGCGCACCGGCGACAGGCCGTTCGGGCTGCGCCAGAGCAGGCCCCTCGCCCAGAGGTCCTCGACCGCGGCCGTCGTGGCGGGGTCGTCCGGGATCTCGAGTCCGGCGAGGAAGGCGTCGATCAGTTGCAGACGATCCGCCGAGAGTGCGGCCATGGCCTGCTGGACGCTGGACCGACCGGCCGCGCGGGCGACGATCGTCGACAGGTCGTCCGGCACCGGATCGGCCAGATCGGGGCGCAGGAGCAGCAGGGCGGTGAGCTCGTCGGCCGACCGGCCGCGGACGTCGTCGGCGAAACTGCGATGGTCGGGCACCCCCTCACGCTAGCCCGCTGATGTGCTGAAGTTGGACGGTGACCACGCGAACCCCGGCCCTCCCTCCGAGCGGCGACCAATGGACCCTGCGCGCCCACGACCAGGAACTGGTCGTGACCCGGATGGGCGGCGGCATCCGCAGCTACCGCGTCGGCGGCGACGACGCCCTCAGCGGCTACCCGGTCGACCGCAAGGCCGACGCCGGTCGCGGCCAGGTCCTGATGCCCTGGCCCAACCGGATCCGCGGCGGGAAGTACTCCTTCGGTGGACGCTCGGAGCAGCTGCCGTTGTCCGAGCCGGCGCGCGGCAACGCCTCCCACGGGCTCGTCCGCTGGGCGCTCTGGGACCTGGCCGACCAGCGCGACGACCAGCTCACCGTCACGTATTCGCTACTGCCGCAGTCGGGTTGGGACTGGATGCTCGATCTGTCAATCACCTACCGGCTGACCCCGACCGGGCTCGAGGTCGAGACCGGCGCGACCAACGTCGGTCCCGACGAGGCGCCCTTCGGCTACGGCGCGCACCCCTACCTGACCGCGGGCGAGGAGCGGGTCGACGACCTCACCCTCACGCTGCCCGCCGCGACGATGCTCGAGGTCGACGAACAGTTGATCCCGATCTCCCGTACGCCGGTCGGCGACGAGTTCGACTTCCGCACTCCGCGCGCGATCGGCGCGACGCAGTTCGACCACGCGTTCACCGACATCAGTGCAGAAGATGCTCGCTGGGCCGTCACCGTGCGTACGGCCGCCCGCTCGACCACGCTGTGGGCGGAGGCGGCGGCGTTCGGCTACGTCCAGATCTTCACCGGCGATTCGCTGCCGGACGGCAGAGCCCGCACCTCCGGCGTCGCGGTCGAGCCGATGAGTTGCCCGGCGAACGCGTTCGTCACCGGGGAATCGTTGACCGTCCTGGCGCCCGGCGACACGTGGCGCGGGACCTGGGGCATCACTGCAGGAGAATGACGCCATGAACCCGTCCCTCGCGTTGGCAACTGTGCTGATCGACGAACTACACCGGTTGGGTGTCCGCGACGTCGTCCTGGCGCCCGGTTCGCGGTCGGCCCCGCTCGCGTACGCCGCCGAGGCCGCCGAGCGCGCCGGCAAGATCCGCCTGCACGTCCGCATCGACGAGCGCTCCGCGGCCTTCCTCGCGCTGGGCCTGGCCAAAGTCAGTCGGGTTCCGGTGCCGGTGATCACCACCAGCGGCACCGCGGTCGCGAACCTGCACCCCGCCGTGCTCGAGGCGTCGCATGCCTCCGTGCCGCTGCTGATCCTGTCGGCCGACCGCCCGGCGGAGATGCGCGGAGTCGGTGCCAACCAGACCACCGATCAGGTGAAGATCTTCGGCTCGGCGACGCGCTGGTTCTATGAGTTCGGGGTGCCGGAACGCCGTGTGGGACAGAACGACTGGTGGCGTTCGATCGCCGGGCGCGCGGTCGCCGAGGCGTCCGGAACGCCCGCCGGCGACGCCGGTCCGGTGCACCTGAACATCCCGTTCCGGGCGCCGCTGGTGCCCGACGACGACCCGACCGACTGGCCGGAGGACCTCGGCGGTCGCCCGCGCGGGGAGTCCTGGTTGAACGTACGCCAGGAGGACAGTCACCGCGGCGCCGTCGCCGGGCCGGGCATCGCGCCGGTGCCTCGCACCCTCGTCGTCCTCGGTGACCTGCCCGACGCCAAGCAGGCGGCGCAGGTGGCCGAACTCGCCGACACCGCCGGCTGGCCGATGGTGGCGGAGCCCTTCGGGCAGTACCACCGCGGGCGTGTCACCCCGCACGGTCCGCTGGTGCTGCGCGCCACCGACTGGCTGGAGCGCAACCTGCCGGAGCGGGTGCTCGTCGCCGGTCGGATCACCCTCGACCGCGAGCTCGCGGCGCTGCTGCGCAACCCCGCGGTGTCGGTCGAGGTGATCACCTCCGGCACCTCCTGGGCCGGCCCGAGCCACCGGACCCGCCGGGTGCACGAGTGGGACGACATCGAACGCAGCCACACCGCGGTCAGTGGTTGCGTGGACCGGGCCTGGGCGGCCCGCTGGCGGCGCGCCGGCACCGCGCTGAGCGAAGTGGCCGCGCCGTTGATCGAGCAGAGCTGGCCGTCCGGGATGGCCGTCGCGCGCACCGTCGTCCACGAGATCCCGGAGGGCTCGGCGCTCTTCCTGGGGCCATCGAACATCGTCCGTGACCTCGACCTGGCCCGGAATGCGAATCGCGTTGCGCGACATGTCGTCTCGGTGGCGAACCGCGGCCTGGCCGGCATCGACGGCGTTGTGTCGAGCGCGGTCGGCCTGGCGCTGTCACGGCCCGATCACCACACTTTCGCGATGATGGGAGACCTGACCTTCCTGCACGACAGCAACGGCCTGCTGATCGGTCCGGGCAACGCGGTGCCGAACCTGACGATCATCGTCGTGAACGACGACGGCGGTGGCATCTTCGGCACCCTCGAACCGGGCGACGCCGAACACGCCGACCCGTTCGAGCGGATCTTCGGCACGCCCACCGGCGCGGACCTCGGTCTGGTCTGCCGGGTCCCCGGCGTCGACCACGAAGTCGTCCGGGACGCGGAAACCCTGGCGGAACGCGTACGCGAACCCCGCCAGGGCATCCGGGTGCTCGAGGTGCCGATCGACCGATCGGGTCAGCGGGAGCTGCTGGCCACGTTGGCCGCAGCCGCCCGCGACGCGATCGACGAACTCGACTGAGCGGTCTACCGATTCGCCGCGATCAGCGGCTCGCCGCCAGGCTCACCCGGCCGCTGCCGGTGCGGGCCCGCAGGCGCAGGTGGTCCTGGCCGTCGGCTGGTTCACCGGCCGAGGGGAGGGTGTTCTCCACCGGGCGACCCGACACGATGTCGGTCCAGACCGGGGTGCCGCTCGGCACGCGTACGGCGACCGAACCGCTGCCGGTGCGGGCGTCGAGCGAGCCGTGGCTGAACTCGGCGACCTCGACATCACCGCTGCCGCTGGCGGCGCGGATCTCGCCGCGCGCCGAACCGATGCGTACGGCGCCGCTGCCGGCCTTCGCCGTCAGGCTGCCGACGAACGTCTCGATCACGAGACCGCCGGAGCCGGTGGCGAACTGGACGTCGCCGTGCAGCTCGCCGATCGAGGTCGAGCCGGAGCCGGAACGGACCCGGGCGCCGGCACCGATGCGGGCCACCTGGGTGTCGCCCGATCCGTGGTCGAGAACCGCACGGCCCTGGACCTGTTCGACGGTCAGCGACCCGGAACCGGCCTTCACCTCGAGGTCGTCGACGTCGCCGGCGATGGTCACCGGGGCGCTGCCTGACATCACGCTGACGTCACTGCCGGCGGGCACCACGATCTCGATGCGGATGCCGCGGTCGGACCAGCCGAATCCGAACTGGTGACGCTCGGGCTCCTCGACCGAGATGCGCGAACCCTGCTGGCGCACCTCGACCTGCTCCTCGCCGTCGCCCTCGATGGTGACGACGGGGGCGTCGGTGTCGGCGGCGGTGATCGTCAGGGCGCCGGACGAGCGCTTCAGCACGCTGAGGTCGGCCCGGTCGATCGGTTCCAGTTTCTCCACGCGCATGTCAGTTCCAGCCCTTCATGTGTCGCGGCCCGCGGCGACCGCCGAACGGGTCCTGTCCGAGGAAGTGGTTGATCAGTTCGGAGGGGTCCATGCCGATGCCGTCACGCATCGCCGAGACGCGAATCGCGTTGACGATCCACGTGTTCAGCGACTGACCGGCTGCCTCGGCGCGGGCCTCGGCCTTGGTCTTGACCGACTCCGGCATGCGTACGGTGACCCGCGCGCTGCCGCCCTCGCCCTCCTCCTTGGTGAGGTCGACGGGGTCGCCCTGCGCGTCCGGGGTCGGCACGCTCGGGACGCCCTGCACCGCGAACTCCAGGTCGCGGCCGGCCAGGCGTACGTCGACCGATCCGTTGGGCAGTTGGGCGGAGATCTCGGCGGCCGCGTTGCTGATGGCCTCCATGAGCGCCAGCCGGGCGGCGGCGTCGACGGCGAACCCCAGGCGCTCTGCAACAGCAGAGGCGTCGGGACCCGCGGCTTCAGCGGCGGCGATCAGGTCGCGCCGCATTCCTTCGATGTACGGAGAGAGATCCATGACCCCACTGTGACATCACAGTGGCGTCATGCGCAAGGGGTTTGACGCAGTTTGACGTCACGTGACGTCAAGTCGGTCCGGGGGTCACTCCGTCTTGGTGCCTCGGTGCAGCGCGACGATGCCGCCGGACAGGTTGCGCCACTCGATGTCGGTCCAGCCCGCCTGCTGCAGGCGGGCGGCCATGCCCTCCTGGTCCGGCCACGCCTGGATCGACTCGGCGAGGT
>JASLFY010000015.1 GCA_030150425.1 Yimella sp.
GACAGGCGGGCGGGGGAGGCGGAGGCGAGGACGAGGTGCACCGGAGCAGCTGAAGTCACGCCGTCGACCCTACCGACCGGGCCGCGCGGCCGGTCAGCGGTAGCCGGCCGCCTGCAGGGCGTACAACTGCGCGTACGTCCCGCCGGCCGCCATCAGCTCCTGGTGGGTGCCGACCTCGGCCACGCCGCCGTCGGCCATCACCACGACGAGGTCCGCCGCCGAGACGGTCGAGAAGCGGTGGGTGACCAGCAGGGTGATGCCGCCGTTGTCCCGGCTGCGGCGGGCGGCGTCGGCGTAACCGTCGAACAGGGCGTGTTCGGTGGCTGGGTCGAGCGCGGAGGTCGGCTCGTCGAGCACCTGCAGCAGCGGGCGCTGCCGCATCATGCCGCGCGCGATCGCCAGCCGTTGCCACTGGCCGCCGGAGAGTCCGACACCGCCCCACTCGGGTCCGAGCTGGGTGTCCAGACCGTCCGGCAACGCCCGCAGTACGTCGGTCGCGGCGGCCCGTTCGAGCGCGCCGTGAACCGTGTCGTCGGTCGGGCGCACCGACAGGTCGCCGACGCCGATCGCGTCCCGCGCGGTGAACTCGAACCGGGCGTGGTCCTGGAAGGCACCCGAGCTCGAGGCCCGCCAGTACGTCAGGTCGAGGTCGGTCAACGGCACACCGTCGACCTCGATCGTGCCGGCGTCGAGGTCGTACATCCCGGTGAGCACGTTGACGAGGGTGGACTTCCCGGCCCCGTTCTCGCCGACGACGGCGACCGTCGCGCCGGCCGGCAGATCGAGCGAAAGCCGCCTGAACGTGGGCTTGCTCGCGCCCGGGTAGGTGAACGTGACGTCCCGCAGCCGGATGCCCTCGGCCAACCGCGACGGGGCTCGTCGGGTTCCGGTGTGGGCGGCGATCAGCCGGTCGCTGTACTGCTGCAGCCAGAGGACCCGGCGCCCGGTGCGGACCATCCGGGCGGCCAGCGTGGTGGTCCACAGCATCGACTCCGAGGAGTCGCGCAGTTCCTCGATCACGATGACGGCCGCCGCGATCGACCCGATCGACACGCTCGTCGACCCGGCCAGCACGTCGTCGACCATCCACCACAGGATCGCGCCACCGGCACCGAGGTAGAGCACGCTGATCGCGCAGTTCAGCAACGCCCCGCGGCGCGCGGCGCGGGTGAACGGAGCCCGCCAACGGACGACCTCGCGGTCGGCGAGGGCGGCGATCCGAGCGCGGGCGCCCATCACCCGCAGCTCCGCGGCCGACCCAGGCGTCGTGGCCGCCTCGGTGAGGTGTCCGGACAGTCGCCCGGCCACCGCCGACTCGTTCTCGGCCGCCTCCTCCCAAGCCGCCGTACGACGGGCCGCGAAGGCGGCGGGGACGGCGATCAGCAGCAGCAACAGCAGGCGCGGGTCGACCAGGAAGGCGACCACGAACGCGACGATCGACGTCGCCAGGTTGTTGAGCGTGTTGACCAGCGCCTGGAACGCCATGCCCATCGCGCCGCGCCGCTCGGTGAGCGTCTGCAACCGGTCGCGGTACGTCGGGTCGACGAGGTGGTCCATCGTCGGGGTGTCACCGCTCTGCCGGCCGGTGCGCTGGTCGAACTCGTAGCCGACCCGGTCGTTGACGTTCATCCGCTGGTGAACGCCGAACAGCATCAGTTGGTAGACGGTGCCGTGGGCGAGGATCAGCCCGATCGCGCCGGTGAGCAGCAGCGCCCAGCGTCGTTCGACCGCTCCGGTGACGACGAACCCGACGAACAGCGGGGTCAGCGCCTCGATCACCCGGCCGAGAGTCTCCAACAGGCTGAGCAGGAAGGAGAGGCGGCCGTTGCGCCAGGTGGCGCCGACGACGAACCGGGTGGCCGCCCAGGCGGACGGTTCCGGGACGATCTCGCGGGTGGTGGTCGCCGTCGTCGTGTCGGTGGTCTCGGTGATGGCTGGGGCGGTCATGCGGTCGGCACCTCGGTCTCCTGGTGGAAGCGCGACGCCTGCAGCCGGAACATCCGGGCGTAGTCACCGTCGCGGTCGAGCAACTCCTCGTGGCTACCGTCCTCGATCACGCCGTCGGGGCCGAGCACCACGATCCGTTCGGCATGGCGGACGCTGGACAGGCGGTGGCTGACCAGGATCGTGGTCAGCCCGCGCGTCGTCTCCAGGAATCGCTCGAAGATCTCCGCCTCGACGCGCACGTCCAGGGCCGCGGTCGGCTCGTCGAGCACCAACACCCCGGCGCCCGCGGCGACGGCCGCGAAGGCGCGGGCGAGCGCGACTCGCTGCCACTGGCCGCCCGACAGGTCGGTGCCGCCGGCGTACCCGGGGTCCAACGTGGTGTCCAGCGACCCGACCCGGTCCAACACGTCCAGGGCCGCGGCGTCGCGCAGCGCAGTGAGCGCCCCGTCGTCGGCGCCGTCCGGAACACCGAGCAGCACGTTCTCGCGCAGCGACAGGTGGTAGCGGACGAAGTCCTGGAAGATCACCGCGACCCGTCGGCGGGTGCCGTCGTCGGCGTACGGGTCCTGCCCGTCGATCCGTACGCTGCCCTGGTTCGGGGGATACAGACCGGCGAGCAGCTTGATCAGGGTCGACTTCCCGACCCCGTTCACTCCGACGATCGCGACCGACTGCCCGGCCGGGATGTCGAGCGAAAGCCCTCGGAAGACAGGCTGATTCCGACTCGGGTAGGTGAACGAGACCTCGGCCAACCGGATCGCGGCCGCACCCGATCCGGAACGCTCGGTGCTGACCGGCGCGGCGGGCTCGGTCTCGAGTTCTGCGACCGCCGTCGCGTACGCCCGTGCCCGGCCGGCCTGCGCGGAGGTGTCACCGAGCGGTCCGAACGACCGCATCCCGGCCAGCGCCTGCAGGGCCGCGACCAGGGTCGCGGTGGGCACGGCGTGGGTCCAGCCGTCGCGCGCCAGCCAACCGATGGCGACCGTGGTGCCGGCGATCACCAGGAATCCGCCGGCGACCGCCGGGCGCAGTGCGCGGTTGCGGCGGGCCTCGATGCCGAGCTGCGCCGTACGCCAGATGTCGGCGTGCCAACCGAGCAACTGGTCGGTGAGGGCGAACAGGCGCACCTCCTTGCCGGCATCGCGTTCGACCAGCAGCTGGTGCAGGTACTGCGAGCGGCGCCCGTCGGTGGCGGCGTTGTCCAGCAGGTCGCGCTGCAACTGCTGGATGTAGTTGGTGAATCCGCGCCCTGCGACCAGCTGTATCACCAGCAACAGCACCGCCGCGACGACCGACCAGCGCATCAGGATCAGCAGGGCGGCGACGCCGATGGTGCGGATGTAGAGCGAGCGCCAGGCCTCGATCACGCAGGTCAGCCCGAACTGACCCCGCAGGTTCGCCAGCGCGGCGTTGATCCGGCCGACCCGCTGCGGGTCCTCCAGGTGGCCGATGCCGTGCGGCCCGCCCGCGACCGCGACGATCCGGGCGTGCTCGGTGCGCGTGACGGCCGCCTGGTGTGCGGTGGTCGCCCAGGTCAGCAGGTTCACGGTGATCGGTTGCAGCACCAGCGATCCCACGGCAAGGAGCAGCCAGCGGTG